>NZ_DIHV01000113.1:0-15141 GCF_002420325.1 Marinobacter sp. UBA5687 | reverse complement strand
GGTAAAGAAGGCGTCATTACCGTTGAGGAAGGCCGTGGCCTGGAAGACGAGCTGGACGTGGTTGAAGGCATGCAGTTTGACCGCGGCTTCCTGAGCCCGTACTTCATCAACAACCAGGACAACATGTCTGCCGAGCTGGAAGACCCGTACATCCTGCTGGTCGACAAGAAGATCTCCAACATCCGCGAACTGCTGCCGGTGTTGGAAGCAGTTGCCAAGGCCGGCAAACCGCTCCAGATCATCGCTGAAGACATCGAAGGCGAAGCCCTGGCTACTCTGGTGGTCAACAACATGCGCGGCATTGTGAAAGTCAACGCTGTGAAGGCGCCTGGCTTTGGTGACCGTCGCAAGGAAATGCTGCAGGACATCGCCATTCTGACTGGCGGTACTGTGATTTCCGAAGAAGTCGGCCTGACCCTGGAAAACACCACTCTGGATGACCTGGGTACTGCCAAGCGTGTCAACGTGACCAAGGAAAACACCACGATCATCGGTGGCGCTGGTGCCGAGGCTGATATCAGCGCTCGCGTTGAGCAGATTCGCAAGCAGATCGAAGACAGCAGCTCTGATTACGACAAAGAGAAGCTGCAAGAGCGCGTCGCCAAGCTGGCTGGCGGTGTCGCCGTCATCAAAGTGGGCGCCGGCTCTGAAGTTGAAATGAAAGAGAAGAAGGCCCGCGTTGAAGACGCTCTGCACTCCACCCGCGCTGCCGTTGAAGAAGGCATCGTAGCTGGTGGTGGTGTTACTCTCATCCGCGCTATTGCGGCTCTGGACAAGGTAGACGCCATCAACGACGAGCAGAAAGCCGGTGTGAACATTCTGCGTCGCGCCATGGAAGCTCCGCTGCGTCAGATCGTATTCAACGCAGGCGGTGAGTCTTCTGTGGTGGTTGCCAAGGTAAAAGAAGGCGAAGGCTCCTTCGGCTTCAACGCTGCTACCGAGCAGTACGGCGACATGCTGGAAATGGGTATCCTGGATCCCGCCAAGGTAACCCGTTCTTCCCTGCAGGCAGCGGCTTCTGTCGCTTCTCTGATCATCACCACCGAGGCGATGGTTGCAGACGAGCCGGAAGACGAGAAAGCCGGCGGTGGTATGCCGGATATGGGTGGCATGGGCGGAATGGGAGGCATGGGCGGCATGATGTAGTGCGACGAGAGTCGCGTAGGTAGCTGGCCTAGCGGGCTACGTCCAGGCACAGTCCCCTTGTAGGGGGCAGTGTCTCCCACCCGCAAAAATAGCACTGAAAAACCCGGTATTCGGGCTCTTGTACCCGAATACCGGTTCTCCCTTAGGGAGAGCTATATTTGGGTATGGGTTGAGTCCCATGCTCCCCTCGTAACTTGAGGGTAACTGTGCCCGGTTCTGGTGCCTACACCAGAACTGCTCGGCAGAATGCCGTGTCAATCAGGCTATGCTGGTATCTACCGGCGTAAGCCATTTCTGTCATTGTCTCACCCTCTCCAATTCTGGAGTCGGCAGCGAGACCTGTTGTTCAGCCAACAGTAGCCTAGGGATAGTGCACCACTGGTAACGGTGTTGTGCGAAGCTTCCTGACAATGTAGCCCCCGAAAGGGTGAGATCGGCCCGTGAGGGCTATCTCAGAGCCTGCAAGCAACATGCGGGTGAGGCGCTAGGCTGGTCGGTATGGTCAACGTAAGTGAACTGCTGATAAACACCGTCAACCGCAAAGAGCCAAAGTTGCTGTCAGGCTTTGACCAAAAGGTGCGTGGCTGGATACCTCTTTTACATCTGGGGGTACGCTGACACACAGCCACCGGTGGATAGGCAGGACCTAACCCGTCCGTGTGATAGATCTGGAACTCGGTAAGCCCGTATTCCCGCCGTAAGGCAGGCCTACCGCAAGGGACGCTGTTGGGGATGCGTGGTAGAGGAGGTCAGAAAAAGCGAATGTCTGGCTGTAATCGCTGGGATAGGGGTTCAAGATTTGCCCCGACCGGAAACGGTGCTGACTTCTGACTGGTCTTTGATCGCGTTAAGGCTTGTAAAGCCAACAAGAGAGGTCTGATCCCCAAGGGCTCAGACCAAACAATGAATCCCTCGTGGGGTGTTTACTAACCCCGCGAGGGTTAGTGCGCACTGCCGTCCGAGGGTTAACTCTGGAGGACAGCAAGATGTGTACTTCAACAGAAGTATCTGCGTGCTCCCACCTTGCCAATGGATGGCATTCGATTGACTGGGAAACCTGTCATCGAAGGGTGCGTGGGCTACAGGTACGAATCGCGAAGGCGGCTAAGAATCAGCAATGGCGCAGGGTTTCCTCCCTGCAACGGATGCTGGTTCGCTCCTTCTCAGCAAAAGCAATCGCTGTGAAGCGAGTTACAGAAAACCGGGGCAGGAAAACCCCGGGTGTCGATGGCCAAACCTGGAGCACTCCCAGCTGTAAGTGGGAAGCGATTGGTCTGTTGGAGCGTCGAGGCTATAAGCCGCGGCCGCTCAAACGAGTCTATATTCCGAAGTCGAATGGCAAACGCCGGCCGCTAGGAATACCAACAATGCTGGATCGTGCTATGCAGGCTCTATACCTGTTGGCATTGGAACCGGTGTCGGAGACTACGGCTGACCGCCACTCCTATGGGTTTCGTCCTCATCGTTCAACCGCCGATGCGATTGAACAGCTGTTTGTGAATCTGGGGCGCCGTAACTCGGCCACCTGGGTTCTTGAGGGCGATATCAAGGGGTGTTTCGATAACATCAGTCACGACTGGCTCGTTGCCAATGTCCCTTTGGATAGGGCAGTTGTCAGGAAATGGCTGAAGGCAGGATACATGGAGTCCGGCCTGCTGAATCCGACTGAGGCGGGTACCCCGCAAGGGGGCATCATCTCGCCGGTGTTGGCCAATCTGGCTCTTGATGGATTGGAAGAGGTGTTGGAAACCCATTTTGGGAAGAAAAACACCAAAGCCAGTTACAAGACCAAGGTCAACTATGTGCGCTATGCGGATGACTTCGTCATCACCGGTATCTCGAAAGAGTTACTGGAAGAAGAGGTTCTGCCACTCGTTGAGGCCTTTATGGCTGAGAGGGGGCTGGAGCTTTCGGCGGAGAAAACCGTCGTTACGCACATAAATGACGGGTTCGACTTCTTGGGTCAGAACATCAGGAAGTACGGGGATAAGCTGCTAATAAAGCCGTCCCACGACAACCTGAGAAGCTTTCTTAAGAAGGTAAGGGACGTGGTGAAAGGTAACAAAACGGTTCCGGCGTGGATGCTGGTGGATATGCTCAATCCGATAATTCGGGGCTGGGCGAACTACCACAGACACGTTGTGGCTAAGGAAACCTTCAACTACGTGGACTATCGTATCTGGAAGTTGCTTTGGCAGTGGTGCAAGCGGCGGCATTTAAACCGCCGTAAGCGCTGGGTGAGGGAGAAATACTTCAGGCGCGCTGGGAAGCGAAGCTGGGTATTTTCCGACGTATACCCCGGCGGCAAGATCGCCGCACTGCTTTATGCAAACGACATGAAGATTCAGCGGCACACGAAGATCAAGGCTGAGGCCAATCCGTATGACCCAATGGACGAACATTACTTCGAGAAACGCATGGACTACGCGTGGAAAATCTCGGAATATGGACAACGGAGAGTGCATAAGCTTTGGATTCGCCAGTTCAAACGCTGCCCGATGTGCAATCAGCACATTACGTTCGAAACGGGATGGAATACCCACCATGTTCACGAGCGACACAAAGGCGGTAGTAATAAGCTGGAAAACTTGGTGCTGTTGCATCCGAACTGTCATCGACAGTTACATCAACAAGGTCGTCGGCTCGCTCCTTGGAGTGAGCTTACAAAGGCTTGAGCCGTATGCGGGGAAACTCGCACGTACGGTTCTTAGGGGAGGGGTGGCCAGCAATGGCCGCTCCTTACCCGACATGCCGGCCAGATCCCGAACAGGTCTCAGTTTCTGAGGCCTGGCCCGATCTACCCCTGAAAACCCCGCGCTGGTTCACACTGGCGCGGGGTTTTTCGTTTTTTTGTCATGAACTTGCCCAATGGCTTTGTTAGACTCGGCTACCGGTTTTTAAATGTGCCAATTGCAATGACTGAATCCCGACCAAAATCCTTTCTCGGCCCTGGCAAAGTGGTTCTGCTGCTGTTGCTCGGTCTGCTGGTTTACGGGATCACGCTGATTGTTCTGGTTCCGGCTGGCTGGCTCTGGCAGCAGGCCTCGGCCCAGGTGCAGCTGCCAGAGCAGGTTCGGGTGCAGCAGGTATCCGGGCGTCTCTGGGATGGGGCCGCAGGGGTTGTTGTGGCTGGTTTTCCGGCACGCCTGGAATGGCAATTTGGCTGGCCATCGCTGTCCGGGGTGACATTACCGCTGCAATTTTCCGTGTCTTCATCACAATCCCGCGTGGAAGGGGTAGCCCGTGCCGGTTGGCAGGGTAATTTTGAGGTCAGTGCCAATGGGCTGATAGCGGTTGCCGAGTTCGAGCAACTGATACGCCAGAGCGGTGGCGCCATGATTGAGGGAACCGTGTCTGTGGATCGCTTCGAGATGTCCTGGGCAGACGGTCGCCTGAAGTCAGCAGACGGGCTCGGGCGCTGGGATGGTGGCAGGGTTACCTGGCCGATGGGCAATCAGGTGGGCCAGGCCGTGTTTCCTCCCATGCAGGCAGATCTGGACACCGTGGACGGAGGCGTTTCACTGGTAGTGGCAGAGCAGGGTGCAAGCGGGCCGGCGGCTGATGCCAGCATACTCTGGGATGGCATGATGGAACTGCGGGTGTACAAGCGCATGGTCGATCTGGCGCAACAGCCCTGGCCAGATTCTGCAAGGCCGGGTGACGTAGTGTTCCGGGTCCGGCAGCCATTGCTGCCCGGAGGCCTGTAATATGATGAAGCTGTCGGTGGGGCGTCAGGAGCGGTTCTCGCGTACATTGGCGAATCTGCTGTTGCTTGCGCTGGTGCTTTACCTTGCGGTAGAGCTGGCGAAACTAACCTGGTTGATTGCCTGGAACGACCGGCCTGTACCGGAAATCTTCGGGCAGACGGCTGCCGGCGCTGAGGTCCGTAGCCGAGTGTCAGAGGCTCCGATCGCCGGTTATGAGTTCTTCGGGAGACCGGATAATCAGGTGGGTGTGGCCGACGTGGTGCGCCGCTCTGCACCGGAAACCGGGCTGCGCCTGAGGCTGGAAGGAGTGCTTGTCGGGCAGCGTCCGGAGGACTCCGGTGCTATAGTTGCCGGAAGTAACGGCGAAACCGAATACTATCGGGTTGGCGACCAGTTACCGGGCAACGCTGAGCTGGCGGAGGTCGAGGCTGGAAGAATTCTGCTCCGCAGGGGGGGGAGGTACGAATCCCTGGCGTTTGAGGAACAGATAGAGACCGGAGCGCTGGTTGCGGAAGAGCCGGTGCAAACGGCAGAATCGCCGGATACCTACCTGGAAGACGCCAGAGCGCGGCTGGACAGTGAAGGCGTGGCTGCACTGGCAACCTACGGTCTGCAGCCTGCAGAGGATCGCGGCGGGTATGTGTATGATGGCTCGAACGCCATGCTGAACGCCGTGAATCTGCGTCCGGGAGATATCATTACCTCGGTGAACGGTCAGCCTCTGGGCGACATCGAGCAGGACAAGCAGCTGCTGGACAGTTGGCGTAGCCAGCCGCAGCTGGATATTGAAATTGAACGTGACGGAACCCTGCTGACGGTCAGTTACGCCATACCCGAACAATGGCGCTGACAGGGTACTCAAAAAAACAGGACGATATCGCCAGATGTATAACCACAGGATCAACCTCCTCCAGGCAATCATGTTCGCGCTTTTACTGCCGCTGGCTTCGCTGGCGCAGGCGCAGGAAGAAACCTGGAGGCTGAACCTCAAGGATGCGGACATTCGGGCCTTCGTCACCCAGGTGGCAGACATAACCGGCTACAGCTTTGTGGTGGATCCACGGGTTAAAGGGAAAGTGACGGTATTGTCCAGTGCCCCCATGAACAAGGACGAAATCTACGATCTTTTCCTGGCAGTGCTGAATGTGCACGGTTTTACTGCGATCCCCGGAGAGGAAGTCGTCAAAATTGTCCAGCAGGTCGATGCCAAACAGTCTGCAGAGAACCTGAACAGATTTCCGCAAACGCCCTCCGAGCAACTGATCACCCGTGTTATCCAGATTGATAATGCCAACGCCCTGGAACTGGTTCCGATTCTGCGGCCGCTGGTTGCCAAATACGGCCATCTGGCGGGCGTGGCTGCGGCAAACGCCCTGATTGTCAGTGATCATGCCTCTAATATCGCTCGCATTGAACAGATCGTTCGGGAACTGGACAGCCCCTCAAAATACGAAGTGGAAGTGATTCAGCTGCAGGAAGCCTGGGTTGGTGACATGGTGACCCTGCTGCAGGAGCTGGCACCAGAAGAGCTTGGCCGCGCTGGCGGTGAGAATGCCGCACGCAAATACAGCGTGACAGCCGACGAGCGCAGCAATCGATTGATTCTGCGCGGCGACGAAACCTTTCGGGACAAGATGCGCGGTTTGATTCTCCAACTGGACCAACCGTCTGCCAGTGGCGGGACCACCAAGGTGATTCGTCTTCGTCATGCCGATGCCAAGACCCTGACCGAAATACTCAAAGGTGTGATGGGTGAGGTAGTGAAAGAGAGCAGCGCTGGCGGCAGCTCGGGTGGCTCTACCGGGAATCCGGGCAGCAGCTTTTCAGTCTTTGCTGATGAAGGGCTGAATGCTCTCGTTGTCCGGGGGGACCCCTCCCTGATGCAGGAAGCCGAGCAGATTGTGGCACAGTTGGATGTGCGCCGTGCCCAGGTGATGATTGAAGCGGCTATTGTGGAAATCAGTGATGAGCTGGGCGATCAGCTCGGGGTGCAATTGGCGGCTGGCGATGAGTCTGCAGGTTCATTTCCGGTGCTGGGTACAAACCTGACCAGTGGCCAGGGTATGGTTGGCCTGAACTCCGTGATTGGAGCTCTGGTGGGTGACACTATTCCGCAGCTAGCCGGCGGGTTGACCGTCGGTGCCGGGCAGCGTGATGAGGATGGTGTCACCTGGGGCTTACTGATTCAGGCACTGTCCTCTTCTTCCGCGGCGAACCTGTTGTCTACGCCCAGCATTATTACCCTCGACAATCAGGAATCTGAAATTATCGTTGGCCAGAACGTACCGTTCCGTACTGGCCAGTCTACCGTGACCGGAGACGGGACCACCAACCCGTTTACCACCATCGAGCGGCGCGATGTGGGGTTGTCGCTGAAAGTCACGCCTACGATCAGTGCCGATGGCCTGGTGCGTCTGGTGGTTGAGCAAACGACCGAGGACATTTCCACAACCAGCGTTGATGGTGCATCCGATCTGATCACCAACAAACGTGAGATTAAAACCACCGTGCTGGCGGATGACGGTGAGACCGTGGTACTGGGCGGTCTGATCAAGGACGATTACCAGGTCAGCAAGAGCAAGGTGCCGCTGCTGGGCGATATCCCGGTGCTTGGTCGCTTGTTCTCTTCTGAATCCGAGACCCGCGTTAAGCGCAACCTGCTGGTTTTCCTTCGCCCCACGATTATGCTGGGTAAAGCAGATGCTGTGGCGGCGACCACTGAAAAGTTCAACCGCCTCTGGGATGTGAACCTGGAAGTGCGGGAAAAGCTTGGCTTGCCCCAGGAAGAATCCGATCCGTCGGTCGATATGCTGTTTGAAGGGCGCCGGCAGTAGGGAGTTGTGCTGACGAGACAGCGTGGATAACCGCGCTGTCTGATCATCGCCCTGGCGAGCAGGACCGGGGCGGTGCTTCGAGTGCTCTTAGAGTGGCGGCATCGGGCAGTCCAGCTGATCCGCCACCAGCCTCATTAATTCGTATTCCTTAACTTCCACCTTTCCGTCGTGACTGATGCAATGTCCGCAGGCATCAATAATGGCAGGCTTCAGCAGTGGAGAGAGCTTGCTGAGAACATTCAGAGCAGCTCTCAGGTTCTGCATGGTGATCTTGCTGTGCATAGTTTCGTCGTTTCCGTTGCCAAACCCGGAAATAGCTTCCTGATAGAGCGCTTGAGCCTTTTCCGGTGCTTCGGTGCCGGCCCGGGCGAACAGGCTCAGCACCTGTTCAATGGCGGGTTTGACTTGCCGGAAGCTTCGGTATTTCACGGGCACCACCTGCCCGGAGCCACGGCCTAGATGCCGCCACAGGAAGGTGGTGAGTGCGAGCTCGAACAGGGTCACCCGGTTGTCCGCCTGAACCAGCGTCTGAATGTTTGCGAGAAGGGTATCCCGCTCCTCCGGGTCGAGCTTTCGCAACGCCGGCATGGCCAGTTCAAGCATTGGAAAACGTGCGCGTTCGCCAAGTTCTTTTAGGGATGGCAGTAGTTTGCCAAGCAACTCGGGTTGGGCGCCCAGCACGGAGTGCTCTGGTATGAGAGCAAGCCTCTCGGTTTGCTCGGGGTCCGTCAGTTCGTAAATCACCAGGCCATAGCAAAGCTGAACGGCCCCAGCCCGGGTATATAACAGGTTGCGAAAGGTCGATGGCAGTTTCTTCAGGAGACTGCTGGCGAAGCGCTCGCTGTCCGCGGAAACCGTGCCAACGCGGCTGGACAGCGCAGGGGTTGCCGTCGGAGATTCGTTGGTCAGGGAGCTCGCCAGAGGCGATAGGCTGTACTTTCGGGTGCCTTGAGCGGGTTCGACTACCTGGCTCACCAGGTCTCCAATGGCTGCCTTATCCGGATTGCGGCCTTGTCCCTGCAAGCGTGAGCCCGGTTCGGTATCCCGTAGCCTGCTGCGCAGGCGTGCCATCAGCCCTGGCTGGATGGCGTTGATTCGTTCGTCAATGGGAGGGTGGGATGCCAGCAGGGAGGTGAATTTCATCCTTGCTGCCTCGCCGAAACACATGTGGTTCATGTCGCTGGCATGGCTGGTAGTGTCCAGATACCCGCCTTTCATCCCGATTTTGAACAGGGCGGCGCCAATGCCTTCGGGGTTACGAGTGAACTGAACGGATGACGCGTCGGCCAGCATCTCCCGCTGACGTGAGACGGCCGACTGAATGAGCCGGCCAAAGAACACGCCGACATAACCGATCACCATCAAGGCCAGCCCGATCAGCCCCATGGCGGCCTGTGCCCGGCCGTCCCGGTTTCGGCTACGACCGCTGCTGTAGAAGCCGGCCCTCAGGAGAAACTGGCCAATCTGGCCGATCATCAGTATACCGGCCAGCAGGGCGATCAACCTGACATTGATGCGCATATCGCCGTTGAGGATGTGGCTGAATTCGTGGCCTACCACGCCCTGGAGTTCGTCCCGGTTCAATTGGGTCAGGGCTCCGTGGGTAACCACCATCACCGCTTCACCAGGGGTGTAACCGGCCACAAAGGCGTTGATGCCGGTTTCATGGTCCATCACGTAGAGCTCCGGTACCGGAACACCACTGGCAATTGACATTTCCTCGACGATATTGCGCAGTTTGCGTTCTTCCGGGTCGCGGGTGTCCGGATCGATAGCCCTGGCACCAACCATTCGCGCGACGCGCGTGCCGCCTCCGGCGAGGTCCACCCAGCGTACCAGGGAGCCGATGCCAATCAGCGCGACCACCGCACCGGCGGTTGTCAGGCCATGGCTGGACAGTAGCCAGTAATGAAATGGCAGGGCCGAGGTCTGGCTGCGGGTCACCATGTAACCCACCAGACAGACCGCCAGAGTAATCAGGGTGACTGCGGTGAGAAACAGCACAACCAACAAGCCAGTGTTGCGCCGGGCACTGGCCTGGCGCTGGAAGAATCCGGGGCTCGCCATGAATCAGGCCTCAGAAACTGACTTTCGGAGCCTGGCGGGCCTCTGGAGATTCAAGCTGGAGCTGGGCGGTTTCCTTGAACGCAAACAGGCCAGCGACCAGATTGTTGGGGAACTTCTCGCGGAAGATGTTGTAGTTCATCACGCCATCGTTATACGCCTGGCGCGCGAACGCGACACGGTTCTCGGTGCTGGAGAGTTCTTCCATCAGTTGCTGGATGGTCTCGTTGGCTTTCAGCTCAGGGTAGTTCTCGGCCACGGCGTAGAAATTGGCGAGGGCTTTGGTCAGCAGGTTCTCGGCGCTGCCAAGGCGTTGGATCTTGGTGCTGTCGCCTGGGTCACGGGCTGCATCTTTCTGAGCACTGACCGCGTTATTGCGTGCTTCCATTACCTGGGTCAGGGTGGACTTTTCATGGTCCAGATAGGCTTTGGCGGACTCCACCAGGTTGGGGATCAGATCGTGGCGGCGCTGAAGCTGGACATCAATCTGGGCAAAGCCATTCTTGAACTGGTTGCGCAAAGAGACAAGCTGGTTGTAGATAAACACCAGATAGAGGATGACAACGGCAATTACTACAAGACCGATGACAGTCGTTCCCATGACTACTCCTAAGGGCTAAAGGTTCAGGCGTTATTTTCCACGATCCGGGCGTGGAAAGTCTGTACGAAATTCTCAAAATCTCTGGGTAACAGGGGCTTGGAGAAGAAATACCCCTGAGCAAGCGCGCAGCCACGCTGGCTGAGGTAATACTCCTGCTCTGCTGTTTCCACACCTTCTGCGACGACGGTCAGATTCAGGCTCTTGCCAAGGTCGATGATGGTGTTGGCAATTCGGGTATCTTCCTCGTTGATCAGCAGGTCCCGAATGAACTGCTTGTCGATCTTCAGATGCTGTACCGGCATCTGCTTCAGATAGGTCAGCGATGAATAGCCCGTGCCGAAATCATCAACCGCAATACTGATGCCGGCCCGATGCAGCCGATGCAGCTTGGCGACCGCATCGGTGAGGTTGGTCATAAAACTGGTTTCGGTCACTTCCAGTTCCAGGCGTCCCGCCGGAATATTATGACGTTTCAGGGTGTTGAGAATATCGTCAACAATGGATTCCTGGCGTAGCTGAACGGCGGAAAGGTTCACGGCGATTCTGAGGTGAGTACCTTCGGATGCCCAGCGAGCGGCCTGCCAGCAAGCCTGATCCAGGACCCATTGACCAATCTCGACGATGGAACCATTCGCTTCCGCTACCGGAATGAAAAGGTCCGGGGGAATCATGCCGTGTTCAGGGTGTTCCCACCGCAGCAGTGCTTCTGCACCAATAACGCGCCGGGTCTCCAGATTGATCTGTGGCTGGTAGACCAGATGGAATTCGTGGTTTGCGAGGGCCTGGGCCAGGTCCTTTTCCATCTGTTTGCGTTCGCGAATTTCCTTGTCGATGCTGGCCACATAGAACTGGAAGTGGTTGTGCCCGGTCTGCTTCGCCAGTGCCATGGTTTGTTCGGCGCTCTGGAGCAAGCGATCGGCCTGGTCGGCATCTGACGGAAACAGGGAAATCCCCAGGGTGGCGGTCATGGAAATCCGGTGGTTGCCCGAATTGATGGGGGAGCCGATGGTAGCGAGTACCTTCTCGGCGGTTTCCGCCGCCTGGAATCCATCGCGCAGATGTTTCTCAACAATGACGAACTGGTCGCTGCCCAGCCGCGCGACATTGAATCTGTCGGATGAGAGGTTGGCGGTCAGGCGACTGGCCACCGTTTGAAGGATGGTGTCGCCGGTGCGGAAACCGCACTGCTCATTGACGGATTTGAAGTCGTCAATACCGCAGACCATCAGAGCGATAGAGCTGTGGCCTTCCTGGGCTCGTTCAATAGCGCCCTGAAGATCTTCCATAAAGGCATCGCGGCTGGGCAGGCCTGTCAGTGTGTCGTAACGGGCCAGTCGGGTGACCCGGTCCTCTGCTTCCCGATGTTTTTTCTGGGTATCTCCGATGGCTACGAGCAGATTGTTGGTGGCGTTAACCCAGAGGCCAAGTTCGTCGGCCCGGTGTCCTTCCGGGATCGAAACCAGGCGATCGTCCGGGTGTGCCGGGTCCACCTTTTTGACCGACTGCACAATGCGCAGCAGCGGGCGGGTCAGCAGCAGATGGAACACCACGAACAGTACGATGCCAAGAATGAGTGCCAGGGCGATGCCTGATGCAAACGTCACCAGTGCTCGGCCGAGCCAGGTTCGAGCATAGGGGGCGGTGTCGTAGTGAACCTCAAGATAGCCGTAGACAAGATCCGGATTGCTGCCTCGCGTGAGACTCTCGCGGTATTCGCGAACCTGGCCGAATATCGGATCAGTTAAAGGGCGAAACGGGGAGTCCTGCAGAGGCCGTAGCCGATCACCCAGTTCATCACCGTCGGGATGGGTGATTTTGGCCATGTGAATGGGTTCCAGGGCGAACAGTCCATCCACCACCTGTTGGGCGAGCGTGTCATCAATGCTGAAAACGGCCTGGGTGGCAGAGTCTTCTACCATGGCAAGGGTCTGGGCTGCATCACGCTCCAGTTCAGCGGATACCCTCTTTGCATCCAGCACCACCTGTACCGCGCTCATCAGAATACCGCTCAGCAACGCGACGAGCAGTACCCATCGGAGAATGCGGTATCCGAGGTGGTTCTCTACTTCAAAGGTTTTTTGCATCCGCTGTTCTTGGCTCATCTGTCTGATTGGTTCTGTCGGACCCTGCGACAGGATCTATCACGCGGCACATGACAGTATGGTTCAGATTCCTTTCAACTTCATGGAGTATGGACGATTTTTTCAGAGTTTCTTGTGGATGCGTGTGTCGATTTGTTTCGGTTTCGTCGCATTCAGATACAGAAACGCCCGCAGGGGTTCCCGTGCGGGCGTTTGGTCAACGGTCAGGTTGTTGCTACCTACCGTTGTTCCGGCTGGATCAGGCCAGGTTTTCGTTCACGAAATCCCAGTTGACCAGGTTCCAGAACGCTTCCAGGTAATTCGGACGGCTGTTCCGGTAGTCGATGTAGTAGGCGTGCTCCCAGACATCAACGGTCAGTACCGGCTTGTCGGCGCCGGTCAGCGGAGTTTCGGCGTTGCTGGTGTTGGCGATGGCAACACTGCCGTCAGCTTTTTTTACCAGCCAGGTCCAGCCAGAACCAAAGTTGTTGGCGGCCTTGTCGTTGAATTCTTTCTTGAAGTCTTCGAAGGAGCCAAAGGCCTTCTCGATGGCTTCTTTGGCGGCGCCGGTGGGTTCACCACCACCGTTCGGGCTCAGGCAGTGCCAGTAGAAGGTGTGGTTCCATACCTGGGCTGCGTTGTTGAACAGCGGGCCGCTGGCGCTCTTGATGATGTCTTCCAGAGACTTGTTGGCATTCTCAGTACCTTCAACCAGACCGTTCAGCTTGGTTACGTAGGTGTTGTGATGTTTGCCGTAGTGGTACTCAAGGGTTTCCTGAGAGATGTGCGGTTCCAGTGCGTTTTTTTCGTAAGGCAGTGCGGGAAGTTCAAATGCCATGAGGTCGTTCTCCCTGGTTCTCTCTGTTTATGTGAGTTGACACTCTCGCAATATAAGGGCGGTTTGAGTTAAATCAACCCTTTGTTGTGAGAGAGCTTTTAAACTCGGGGCTGCCGGGCAGAAACTGAGCGCAGTTCCGGACCCGCCAGACCAGCTCTTCATAACTGTCTGCGAGAATGTTCACATGCCCGAGCTTGCGCCCTGGGCGCTCCCCTTTATTGTAGAGGTGAAGGTGAGCGTAGGGCAGTTCCAGCATTCGTTCAATGTCGCCGTGCTCGCCGATGATATTAATCATGCAGCTCAGGCCGCGTGCCTGAACATTGCCCAGAGCATGTCCGCTGACCGCGCGAATGTGATTCTCGAACTGGCTGGTCATGGAACCCTCAATGGTCCAGTGTCCGGAATTGTGAACCCGGGGTGCCATTTCGTTTGCTACCAGGCCGTCCTCGGTCTCAAACAGTTCCAGAGTCAGTACGCCCACATAGTTCAATTCGTTCAGTAGTGCCTTGATATACTTTTCAGCATCTTGCTGGACATGGGGTTGCAGTCCGGGTGCCGGGGCAATTGAGTAGCGCAGAATGCCCTCGTGGTGCGTGTTCTCGGCCATGGGGTAGAACGCCACATCGCCATCCTCGCCGCGAACAGCGATGATGGACACTTCGCGTTTGAAGTCAACGAACTTCTCCACGATTACCCTGGGATGGCCGATGGCGGTCCAGGCTTCTTCTGCCTGTTCCGGATCTCTCAGGACTGCCTGGCCTTTGCCGTCGTAGCCCTCAGTGATGGATTTGGCTACCACCGGGCAGCCAAGTGCCTCGGCAGCGGCTTTCAGGGAAGCGGCGCTATCAGCGACTTTCCATTCCGGCGTTGGAATGCCAAGCTGGCCGAACAGGGTTTTCTCTGCCTCCCGGTTCTGGCAAATCTGAAGCGCCCGGGGGCAGGGGTGAACCGGCTTGTGTTGGGCCAGCTTCTCCGCCACTTCAACAGGCAGGTGCTCGAATTCGTAGGTTACGCGGTCGACGCGGGAGAGGAAGTCGTCCAGGTAGCTGCCGTCGCGATCCACAATGACTTCCCCCAGACCAGCGCTGGGGCTGCCGGACATGTCGTAGAACACAAATTCCTTTGCGAGGGGGTATCCGGCAAGGGCCAGCATGCGCCCGAGTTGGCCGGCTCCTAGTACACCGATTCTCATCTGGTTCTCCTGCTCTTTATTTGGGGCGACGCCAGAGCGGGCCGGGGAGGGCTTTCCAAAACTGTTGAGGGCCATGGACGGCCCGAAACAAGCGCACAGGGAGGTGCTTGTAGCGTGTTTTGGAAAGCCCTCCCCGGCCCGCTCGCCTGGTCTCGGTAATAGGTTATTGATCCCTGGGGTCAGGGTTGTCCAGAATCGTCTGGGTCTGGTTTTTCCTGAAGTCTTCCACTGCCTGGCGAACCTTGTCGTCGAACGTACCAACGATCTGGGCTGCCAGCAGGCCTGCGTTGGTGGCGCCAGCCTTGCCAATCGCCAATGTGCCAACAGCAATGCCGCCTGGCATCTGCACGATGGAAAGCAGCGAATCCAGGCCATTCAGTGCTTTTGATTGTACGGGCACGCCCAGCACCGGCAAAGATGTTTGTGAGGCAACCATGCCCGGCAGGTGCGCCGCGCCGCCGGCGCCACCGATGATGACCTTCAGTCCGCGATCGGCCGCGGTCTTGGCGTAATCAAAAAGCAGATCCGGTGTGCGATGGGCGGAGACAACCCGGGTTTCGTAGGGCACGCCGAGTTTGTCGAGCATATCGGCAGCGTGTTCCATGGTGGGCCAGTCAGATTTGGAGCCCATGATGAGTCCAACAAGCGGCTGCATAAGCAACAGTCCTGTGATAATTG
>NZ_DIHV01000099.1:0-4368 GCF_002420325.1 Marinobacter sp. UBA5687 | reverse complement strand
TGAGACCATCATGGATGTGACCCCTGAGGAAGTGGTGAAAGAACTGGAGGCCCATGATGTTCAACTGATGATTCACGGCCATACCCACCGTCCTGCCATTCATGAGCTGGAAGCCAATGGCAAGCCCGCACGCAGGATTGTATTGGGAGACTGGGATAAGAATATCTGGTGGCTGAAAGCTCGCCCGGGGCAGGAACCCGAGCTGCTCAAGAGGCCTTTGTAGCCATCGTGTCGGTGATGGGCTCCCGGTAGGTTTCCAGCCGTTTTAGCCAACCGGGCAGCCAGCGCTCCCGCTCAATCGGATTTTCGGCATTTCGGGCGCGGCGGGTCAACACCTCCCCCGCCGCCACCCGGAACGCATCAAGGGTCGATTGCCCCGGCTCCGGATCCATGGCGAGGAGCACCTGCAACAACCCCCAACCCTCACCTTTGTAGCGCTCGGATTCAGCAAGCCCTTCACCTTTGAAATTGACATAATCCATCAGTGCATAGACGCCACCCGGGGTAGCGCTCAACTCCTCAAGATAACCCTGAACAACTTTCTGATGATGATCGGGAACCTCATCCAGAATAGTGCCCAGCGACTCCTGGGCGCGGCGAAAGATGAATTCTGCCTGCAAACCCTGAGTGCCTGCCAGAAACTCCCGAAGTTCGGCAACGCGGATCGAATCCTGCATCTGCATAAAGGCCGCGCGATCCGGCCAGGGAGCATCCAGAGGATCAAGCCCGCGCAACCAGTCCGGCACCGACGCCTGTCGCTGACTCATGTAGGTAATCAACTGCGGAAAGCTCTCGACAAAACGGCCCTCAACCCCCTCCGGATACCAGATGAAGTGTCCTATACCCAGGGACGGGAAGGCTTCCCCCTCGTTCCAGTGCACCAGGCACTGGAACCGCCCCGCACACTCATTCTGGAAAATCCTCTGGCCGACCCAGTCCAGTTGAGCCGGCTCCAGGGCCAGGGAAATATCCACACCCGAAACCGCCCGCCGGGAGGAACCCGAGGGATCATCAGGCGCACCCTGCTCTTCCCCGGAATCACAGCCGGCCAGCAGCAGAGAGCCTGCCAGCGCCATCGCCAGACAAGAAAGCCTTGAGGTCACAGCTCCTCCATTGACGGCACCACTACGCCGTATCCTTGACCTTATGTTCAGCCAATTCTGCCTTGATGGCCTCAGGGATGGGAACAGACTTTTCATTTTCGTAATCGAAGTGAATCAGTGTCGCGACACCACGGGCGATCTGCTTGCCATCCTGCCAGGCCTCCTGAACCACCTGGAACGAGCTGTTACCAATGTTGCCCACGCCGGTTCTGATCTCAACGGGCATGTGCCAGTAACTCTGGGCCAACAGGTCGATCTCCAGCCGGGCAATGATCAGCGGCCAGGTTTTTACGTCCAGCGACGGGTGGAAAATCCGAAATATCGGAGTACGTCCCTGCTCGAACCAAACCGGCAGGGAGGTATTGCTGATATGACCAAGCGCGTCTGTATCACTGAATCGAGGCTGAATGTCGAGGGTAAACATGGGCATAGTCCTGCTATGAAAGAGCGCAAACTATACACACAAATTTTGTCGCAAAAAAAATCCTGTGGCGTTAACCACAGGATTTTCCGCTAGTACTTTAGTCGCAGTTACTGCTCCACAAAAGCCCGCTCAATCACATAGTGGCCCATGTCGCCACCACGGGCTTCGCGGAAGCCCATGTTATCGAGAATGGCACAGGTGTCCTTCAGCATGCTCGGGCTGCCACAGATCATGAAGCGGTCCTGCTCCACGTCGAAATCCGGCAACCCCAGATCCCGTGTGATCTTGCCGGTTTCCATGGCATCCGTCAGACGACCCTGGTTGCGGAAGGGCTCCCGGGTCACGGTCGGGTAATACACCAGCTTGCCACTGACCATCTCACCAAAGAATTCGTTCTCCGGCAGTTCTTCAATCTCTTGCTGGTACGCCAGCTCGGAGATGTAGCGCACACCGTGGGTGAGAATCACCTTGTCATAGGCTTCGTAAACTTCCGGATCCTTGATGATGCTCATGAACGGTGCCAGCCCGGTGCCGGTGCTGATCAGCCAGAGATTTCGGCCCGGCAGAAGATTGTCCAATACCAGCGTACCCGTTGGCTTGCGGCTGACCAGAATCTCGTCACCCACTTTGATCTGTTGCAGGCGCGAGGTCAGCGGGCCATCAGGAACTTTGATAGAGAAAAACTCCAGCTCTTCTTCATAGTTCGCACTGGCAATACTGTAGGCGCGCATCAACGGTTTGCCATCTGTCTCCAGACCGATCATTACAAAATGACCGTTCTTGAAGCGGAAGCCGGGATCCCGACTGGTCTTGAAGCTGAACAGCGTATCGTTCCAGTGGTGCACACTGGTTACGGTTTCTTTCATCAGGTTGCTCATGGGAGCCCTCGCCTATTAACGTCAGTCCATCAGGAATTGAGAATAGTTTAACCTTTTGCTTGAAATCGACAAAACGGGCTGTTTTCATAAGGCTATTCGATTTTTCCGATAAACAGCTTCCACCGGAAGAGACCCTATGAAATACAGCTTTCGTCAGCTCGAAGTTTTCCTGGCCGCCGCCCATTTCCAGAACATCACCCGGGCTGCCGAATCGCTGGCCATGTCCCAGTCCGCCGCCAGCAGCGCCCTGAAAGAACTGGAGAGCCAGTTCGATATCCAGCTCTTCGACCGCGTGGGCAAACGGCTGCAATTGAACGAACTCGGCCGACTCTACCGGCCCAAGGCAGAGTCCCTGCTGGCGCAGGCCACGGAACTGGAACAGGCGTTCAGTAAACATTCAGAAGTCGGCGCCCTGAAAGTCGGCGCTACCCTGACTATAGGGAACTATCTGGCCGTGGGCGTGATGGCCAAATACATGAATACCCCTACCCGCCCGAAAGTTTCACTGGAGGTGGCCAACACCAGCTCCATAGCCCGCCGGGTCCGGGACTTCGAACTGGATATCGGTCTGATTGAAGGCGAGCTACAGTCCCCGGAGCTGGAGGTAATTCCCTGGCGGGAAGACGAACTGACGGTATTCTGCTCTCCGTCACACCCCCTGGCCCGAAAACAGGCTCTGACCGACGAGGACCTTCGTCAGGCGGTCTGGATTATGAGGGAACCGGGATCTGGCACGCGGCAGAGCTTCGAACGGGGGATGCACGGCCTGTTGCCAGACCTCAACATCCTGCTGGAACTGGAACATACCGAGGCCATCAAACGGGCCGTCGAGGCGGATCTGGGCATCGGATGCCTGTCCAAAGTAGTTCTGGCCGACGCTTTCAAACGCGGTAGCCTGGTCCCCCTGAGCGTCCCCGACTATCGGAAATTCGACCGTCAGTTCTACTTCATTCTGCACAAACAGAAATACCGCAGCGCCGGAATCGCCCGCTGGATGTCACTTTGCCAGGAGCTTCAACCTGCCAGAACCGGGCCGCTGTGAAAGCGGAACTCGGAATCCGGAGATTCAATCAGCTTTTGCTCGATGGCCAGGAACTGCACAACGCGTTCATCCACCGGGCCACCATTGGCCTGCTCGGCCAGCGTCAGGTAATCCTGGTAATGACGTGCCTCGGATTTAAGCAGGCTGTTGTAGAACTCAGCCAGCTTTTCATCCAGCGAGGGAGCCAGGGCAGCAAAACGCTCACAGGATCTGGCCTCAATAATGGCGCCGACGATCAAGACATCGACCAGCCGCCCGGGATCCTCTGTTCGTACCGCTTCCCGCAGGCCGGCGGCATACCGTGCCGGTGACAGATGGGCATAGGTAACCCCCCGCTTTTTCATGATCGCCAGTACCTGCTCGAAGTGCCTCAGTTCCTCTCGGGCCAGACGCGACATCTTGTTGAGCAACTCGGTGTTGTCCACGTAACGGTACATCAGACTCAGCGCCGTGGACGCGGCCTTTTTTTCACAGTGCGCATGGTCGATCAGCAGCAGGTCCTGGTTTGCCAGGGCGCTGTCAATCCAGGTTTGCGGGGTACGGCACGGTAGGAAATCGTGAATTTCTTGCAGGGCGTCGTTCATATCGCGGTTCAGGCTGAAAATTCGGGAGGCCGGAGTATAGCGCACTTAACAGATTCCTCCGACCTCTGTCCAACTTAACTTTATAAGGGGTTTCCTATAGAATGCAGCGCCAGATCAAGGAGTCTCTGAATAAATCCTGAAACCCCATCAGTGATTTGAGGCGTTATTCAGAGGCTCCTGCGGCCTTTTCGCCAAAAAACTCCCGCCGGGCACCACGCCCACAGCGCGGAACATTCCAACTGATGAGGGTCCATATCGTGTTAGAAGCCTATCGTGAACACGTTGCCGAACGTGAAGCCCTGGGTATTCCCCCCAAGCCCCTGAACGCCGAGCAGAC
>NZ_DIHV01000008.1:0-15648 GCF_002420325.1 Marinobacter sp. UBA5687 | reverse complement strand
AAATTCCGGTAGAATCCGCCCTCTGTTTTTATCGCACCATTTTCCAAAGCGAGACAAGGTTTCATGGAAATTAATCCCATAGTGACGAAGATCAAAGAGCTTCGCGAGCGCACCGAAGCGCTGAGGGGGTATCTTTGACTACGATCAGCGAAGTGAACGCCTGACCGAAGTCGAACGCGAACTCGAACAACCCACCGTCTGGGACGATCCCGAGCGGGCCCAGGCATTGGGCAAAGAGCGCTCAGACCTTGAACTGATCGTTAAAACCATCGACAACCTCACCAACGGCCTGGCCGATGCAGAAAGCCTGCTCGACATGGCGGTGGAAGAGGACGACGAAGGCACCGTCCAGGAAATCGAAGCCGATCTCGAAAACCTTGATAAAGAACTCGAGAAGCTCGAATTCCGCCGCATGTTCTCCGGCGAAATGGATGCCAACAACGCCTACCTGGATATCCAGGCCGGCTCCGGCGGCACTGAAGCCCAGGACTGGGGCAACATGCTGTTGCGCATGTACCTGCGCTGGGCCGAGCGTCGTGGCTTCAAGGCCGAAATCGTTGAACTGCAGGAAGGTGAAGTGGCCGGCATCAAGAGTGCCACCATCCACATCCAGGGCGACTACGCTTACGGCTGGCTACGCACAGAAACCGGCGTACACCGCCTGGTGAGGAAATCCCCGTTTGATTCCGGCAACCGTCGCCATACCTCTTTCTCTTCCGTGTTTGTATCACCGGAAGTGGACGACAGCTTCGAAATCGAGATCAACCCGGCGGATCTGCGGGTCGATGTGTATCGCGCTTCCGGCGCCGGTGGTCAGCACGTAAACCGGACCGAATCCGCAGTGCGACTGACCCACAACCCCACGGGCATCGTGGTGGCCTGTCAGGCCGGCCGAAGCCAGCACCAGAACAAAGACCAGGCCATGAAGCAGCTCAAGGCCAAGCTCTTTGAACTGGAAATGCAGAAGCGTAACGAAGAGAAACAGAAAGCCGAAGACTCCAAGTCTGACATCGGCTGGGGTAGCCAGATCCGTTCCTACGTGCTGGACGACAGCCGTATCAAAGACCTGCGCACCAAGGTGGAAACCAGCAACACCCAGTCGGTGTTGGATGGTGACATCGACAAGTTTATTGAAGCCAGTCTGAAGATGGCGCTGTAGACGGCGCCATCCAAACCAAACCGGACCATTCCGACTTCTTTAGTGAGCCAAGATGACTGAACAGACCCAGAACGCCGCACAGCATGAGGATAACAAGCTGATTGCCGAGCGCCGCGCCAAACTGGCTGCGCTGCGCGAGCAGGGCAATCCGTTCCCGAATGACTTCCGTCGCGATGCCACCGCCGCCGAACTGCAGGCGAAGTACGGTGATAAATCCAAGGAAGAGCTGGAAGGTCTGGGCATCAAGGTGGCCATTGCCGGCCGCATGATGCTCGACCGCAAGGCGTTCAAGGTGGTCCAGGACATGACCGGCCGCATCCAGATCTATGCCTCCAAGGACGTCCAGAAAGACACCAAGCATTGGGATATGGGCGACATCGTGGGCGTGCGTGGCACCCTGTCGAAATCCGGCAAGGGCGACCTGTATGTGACCATGGACGAATACGTACTGCTGACCAAGTCACTGCGCCCGCTGCCGGAGAAGCACAAGGGGCTGACCGACACCGAAGCCCGCTATCGGCACCGGTACGTGGACCTGATGGTGAACGAGGACAGCCGCCGTGTGTTCCATGCCCGGTCGAAGATCATCAACGCCATGCGCCAGTACTTCGCCGAGCGTGATTTCATGGAGGTGGAAACCCCCATGTTGCAGGTGATTCCGGGTGGCGCCACCGCCCGTCCGTTCGTGACCCATCACAACGCTCTGGGCATCGATATGTATCTGCGCATTGCGCCGGAACTGTTCCTCAAGCGCCTGGTGGTCGGTGGCTTTGAGCGAGTGTTCGAAATCAACCGTAACTTCCGCAACGAAGGGCTGTCTACCCGGCACAACCCCGAGTTCACCATGGTCGAGTTCTACCAGGCCTACGCCGATTACAACGACCTGATGGACCTGACCGAAGACATGCTGCGTACCATCACCCAGAAGGTGCTGGGTACCACCACTGTAATCAACACACGGGTACTGAAAGACGGTAGCGAAGAGACCATCGAATACGATTTCGGCAAGCCGTTCGAGCGCCTCACTGTGGTCGACGCCATCCTGCGCTACAACCCGGACATCACCCGTGAGCAACTGGCTGACGACGCACAGGCCCGAGAAGTGGCCAAGAACCTTGGTATCCACGTGAAAGACATCTGGGGCCTGGGCAAGGTGCAGATCGAAATCTTCGAAGCCACCGCCGAGCATCGCCTCACCCAGCCGACGTTCATCACCGAGTACCCGAAAGAAGTGTCGCCTCTGGCCCGCTGCAAAGACAGCGATCCGTTTGTGACCGAGCGCTTTGAGTTCTTCGTGGGCGGTCGGGAGATTGCCAATGGCTTCTCTGAGCTTAACGATGCCGAAGACCAGGCCGAACGCTTCCAGGCCCAGGTGGCTGAGAAAGATGCCGGCGACGACGAAGCCATGTTCTACGATGACGACTATGTCATGGCCCTCGAATACGGTTTGCCGCCGACCGCTGGTGAAGGTATCGGCATCGACCGCCTGGCCATGCTGCTGACCAACTCGCCATCCATCCGCGACGTCATCCTGTTCCCGGCCATGCGCCCGGAACACAAGGCCGAACAGAAACCGGAAAGCGAGTAAGCCCATGCACCCTGCCGAGGCACTGGCTCAACAACTGAAGCCCGGCCGCGGCTGGGACCAGTGGCTGGCGGACGAGTTCCGCCAGCCCTACATGCGGCAACTGGCCGAATTCCTCGCCGCCGAGGAACAGGCCGGCAAGGTTCTGTATCCCCCCAGCTCCCACTGCTTCAATGCCCTCAACAGCACACCGCTGGCCAACGTAAACGTAGTGATCCTTGGCCAGGACCCCTACCACGGCCCCGGCCAGGCCCATGGTTTGTGCTTCTCTGTGCGCCCTCAGGTTCCGCCACCACCGTCCCTGGTCAATATCTTCAAGGAAATCGAAACCGACCTGGGTATCGCGCCACCGGATCACGGCTGTCTGCAGCCGTGGGCAGAGCAAGGCGTGCTACTGCTCAACAGTGTCCTCACGGTCGAGCAGAGCAATGCCGGAGCCCATCAAGGCAAGGGTTGGGAGCAGTTTACCGACAAGGTGATCGAAGTTATCAACCGGGAGCGCGACAACGTGGTGTTCCTGTTGTGGGGCAGCTACGCCAAGAAAAAGGGCCAGCACATTGACCGGAACCGCCACCTGGTTCTGGATGGCCCACACCCGTCACCGCTCAGTGCCTACCGTGGATTCTTTGGTTGCCGGCATTTCTCGAAGGCTAACGAATGGCTGAGGGAGCAGGGCAGGCCCTCCGTTGATTGGGCTTTGCCAAGCAAAGCTGCGTTGATTGCCAAGTATAAAAAGTGACGCGCTGACGAAGGCAATGCAAAGGTAGTCTTCAGGGCGGGGCAGGCTGCCGAAACCGTGCGGAGCCGAGCATACAGGGAGGTATTCACAGCGTGTTTCGGGAGCTGGTCCCATCGCAAGGACGGGCGCCAAACTCCCAAAACCACGAGGTATTACTGAAGCAGCGCCATAGCCGCTTCCATCTGCGCATTCAGATCCTCTTCCTCGCTCATATCGACATTCGGATCCAGTCCCAGCCGATCGAACGCAGAAATCTTCGTCCAGTCCATCTCGTTCCAGGGATGATCGCTCCCGGCAACCAGCTGCAGGTTGGCCACCATGACCAGATCGGCATAATCCGCTGCCGGCACCTCACGCTGGAAGTTGGCGTATTCCAGAGGCACATTCTGCAGTTCCTTTGGAAAATCCCATTTTTTCAGAATCATAGAGCCAATACGTGGGTGCAGCTCATCAATCACATTGTCCAGCATGATGCTGCTGATCTGGATATCCTGATCCTCCACATAACGCAGAATCGGCAGAATACCGATCAGGTGCACCAGGCCAGCCAGCGTTGCCTGATCCGCCTTCAGGCGGGTGTAATGTTGCGCCAGAACATGGCACACGCCCGCCACTTCGGTGCTGGTCTGCCAGGTGGCGCGCAGGCGCTTGTCGATCATATCTGACGTGGCCTGGAACATCTGTTCCATCGCCAGCCCCATGGCCAGATTACTGGTGTAAGCCATACCCAGCCGGCTGACCGCCATGTTCAGGTTTTCGATGGCGCGACTGCCGCGAAACAGCGGGCTGTTGCACACCCGGATGATACGCGCCGAGAGCGCCGTATCGTTGCTGATGACCTTCACCAGATCGGCAATGGCAGAGTCTTCGGACTCGGCAATCTCCCGCACCTGAAGCGCTACCTCAGGCAGGGTTGGAAGTACCAGCTTGTCGTTTTCAATGGCAGCCGTCAGGTCAGACTTGATGGTTTCAACAATATTGGCCATGGTCAGTTAGGTTCCACTTGTCTGGAGGCATCCCACGTACGGGGATAAAACCGGTATGTGTTTTAATTTATAGCAAATTTTTCCGGTATTTCCTGTCAACTTATGTATCCGGCTGTTCGGCTTTCTCTGGTTCAGGGACCGGATAGGGTATCGGCCGCATCTCAAGTTGCAGGCCCTCATGACCGTCTACGCCCAGGTGCTTGCTGGCCGAATCATGTCGGATCACCGCCAGCATTTCTCCCTGCTGCTCACCAGTCAGTACCGAATTAACCACCTCGCCCACGGCACTGCCATCGGCGATCAGTCGGGTACCGGGTTGTGGCGCGGCGTCTGTACCGGTGAAAGCGACCCGGAACAGGCTTTTCTTTAACTGGCCGAGGAAATGCATTCGCGCGATCACTTCCTGTCCGGTGTAACAGCCTTTCTTGAAGTGAATGCCTTGCAGGTGCTGAAGGTTGAGCATCTGGGGAACATAGGCTTCCCGGGTTGCTGCGGTCAGCCAGGGTACGCCGGCGCGGATCTCCGAGGCCTGCCAGGTCGGCATAGGCAGTTCGGAGGTGGGCGGCAACGCAGGCTGGGCATCGGTTTGCCAGAGTTCGAAGCGAGCGAGGTGGTTGCTGTCATCTTCGACACGAATCAGGTACCCGTTATCGGTACTTAACACCTGACCGGGGCGGGTCAGTTCGTCTGTGGCCGCGCCGGCAACCTGTCGGGCGGTCTCGATCCCCAGTAGACCGGTGATCCGGCCCGAGTCAAGAACGGCAAGCGATGTGCCCCGGAACAGCATCAGGTACTTGTTCAGGTGCTGAACGGTGTCTTCTGCGGTCTCCCGCTCCAGGCTGAGTAGCAAGTCTTCGCCATCCCGGAGCAGTCGGGTAATGCAGTAGGCTCTGCCCTTCGGGGTGCAGGCTGCTGCCCTGAGCGACTGTCCGGCAGTGACTTCGTCCACACTCTGGCTGAACTGGCCCTGGACAAACTTGTCGGTACCCGGCCCGCTGATTCTGGCCAGAACCCGGTCGGTCAGATGAGCCCAACCCTCGTGAGTGGGATTGGCTGGCGTTTCGGTATTGGCGTTGGTCATCGAAAACTCCGGATGGAATCGGGGGTTCACCGTGAAATAGCTGCTGGCCCTGCCACGAGCCACATGCGCAGCCGACGGAATGCCTGTTCGGAAACATTGCCACGACATAGCCGGGATGGGCTGAGCAGGATCGCGGTCATGGTGTCTGATCTGGTGACAACGGACTCTACTTTCAAGACCAGAAAGGATGCACCGAGCGAGCTGCAGCCGCAAACTCTGGCGGTAACTTCCTGGCCATTGGCCAGCTGGCATCGAAGATGCCGGTCGTCAGTGGTTAGGCTGATAATGGCATTGGCTCCACGGAGCCGGCCACAACGACGGAATTCCTGCCAGCCCAGAAGCAGGGAAACCGGTAACAACACCAGTGCCAGCGGGGTGATGGACAGGCTGATTGCCAGTAGTACAGCAGACAGCGCCAGCCAGGGCAGGCTGGCGCAAATACCCGCGGCCCTGGAGGGCGACAGGTTCAGTTCAATCGGGTTGGACACGGTTCAGGATCATGTCAACGATGTGACGAAGATCCGGGTCCTCCGGCTTGCTGCGCTGCATGAACCACTCGAACATGTCCGTATCCTCGCAACTTAACAGCTTGCGGTAACGGGCCTGGTCTTCCGCTGAAAGATCCCGGTATACCTCTTCAAGGAACGGGAGCAGCAGGACGTCCAGTTCCAGCATGCCGCGGCGGCTGTGCCACCACAGGCGATGAAATTCAGTGTGATCCTGAGAAGTATTGGTTTCGGACATAACGGATTCTGCCTTTGGAAACGGAGTAAGGCCCGGTCTCAGGGAGACGGGGTGCGGTAAGTCGTCGGCACCAGCACGGTATCCTGGGCGTCATTCAACAGGCCCGGATAATCCAGTGTGTAATGCAGGCCTCGGCTTTCCTTGCGTTGCAGTGCCGAGCAGATGATGAGGTCGGAGACTGTGACCAGGTTGCGCAGCTCGATCAGGTCATTGGAGACCCGGTAGTTACTGTAAAACTCGCCGATTTCACGGGACAGCAAATCAACCCGGTGTTTCGCCCGCTGCAGGCGTTTGGTGGTTCGGACGATGCCGACATAGTCCCACATAAAGTGCCGAAGTTCGTCCCAGTTATGGGAGATGATGACGTCTTCGTCGGAGTCCCGCACCTGGCTTTCGTCCCAGTCCGGGGCTGACGGTGGTGGTGGAATGTCAGCCTCCCTGCGGGTGATGTCCTGAGCCGCGGCCCGGCCATAGACCAGACATTCCAGCAACGAGTTGCTGGCCATGCGGTTGGCGCCGTGCAGGCCGGTGAAGGCGGCTTCGCCAACGACATAGAGTTGGTTGATGTCGGTACGCGCCCGTTCATCACTGACAATTCCGCCGCAGGTATAATGGGCAGCAGGCACCACGGGGATGGGTTCGCGGGTAATGTCGATCCCGAAGCTCAGACACTTTTCGTAAATGGTCGGGAAGTGCTGTTTGATGAAGTCGGCCGGCTTATGGCTGATATCCAGGAACAGGTGGTCTGCACCCAGGCGCTTCATCTCATGGTCAATCGCCCGGGCAACAATGTCCCGGGGCGCGAGTTCCGCCCGTTCATCAAACCGGTCCATAAATCGACTGCCATCCGGCAGCCGGAGCACGCCACCTTCGCCCCGAACCGCCTCGGTAATCAGGAAGGACTTGGCGTGCGGGTGGTACAGGCAGGTGGGGTGGAACTGATTGAACTCCATGTTGGCAACACGGCAACCGGCTCGCCAGGCCATGGCAATTCCATCTCCGGAAGCGCCGTCCGGATTGGTCGTGTAGCGATACGCCTTGGAGGCGCCGCCGGTGGCGATGACGGTGAACCTGGCTCGAAACAGTTCCACATGATTGTCTTCGAGATTCAGGATGTAGGCGCCGACGCAGCGGTTGCCGGGAAGCGCAAGCTTGCGGTTGGTAATCAGGTCCACAGCCACCCGGCCGGCTTTCAGGTGAATATTCGGCCTGGCCTGGGCCTGGCTCGCCAGGGTGGTGGAAACCGCGTGGCCGGTGGCATCGGCGGCGTGGATAATCCGGCGATGGCTATGGCCGCCTTCGCGGGTGAGGTGGTAGTCCTCGCCATCGTCCTGCCTGGTGAACTTCACGCCGGAGTCGATCAGCCATTTGATGCTTTCCTTGCTGTGTTCCACGGTAAAGCGGACCGCATCCTCGTGGCACAGACCGCCGCCCGCGTTGAGGGTGTCCTGTATGTGATTCTCCACGGAATCGGTATCGTCCAGAACCGCAGCGATGCCTCCCTGGGCCCAGAGGGTGGCGCCAGAGCTGATATCGGCTTTGCTGATGACGCAAACCCGCAAGTGCTCCGGAAGATTCAGCGCAACGGTAAGGCCGGCAGCGCCGCTGCCGATGATCAGAACATCGTATTCGTAGGACTGTGGCATTGAGTCGTGGTCGCGGGCCATAATGTGGACGTGTATTGAACTAAACTTTACGCTTGCTGTCTATTTGGGCTAACGGATAACCCTGTCAGCCGGGTGCGGTCTGCATCAAGGGTTAGTGAACGAACGCTGGAACAGCCCAATGACACAAGCCACTCGTATCGAGGCCAGACCACTGGCTCCCAAAACAGGACTTTCTGTTGCTTCGTCCATGACGCCTGAAAATGACTGGAAACCCGGAGAGCAGTCCGACAGCCAGACGGATCTGCAGTTGGTTCGCAAGGTCCGGAACGGAGATCGTGCGGCCTTCGATCTGCTGGTGGTGAAATACCAGTCCAGGGTCGCGTCTATTATCAGCCGCTATGTCTACGACAGTCAGGAAGTCATGGATCTGACTCAGGAAACCTTTGTCAAAGCCTTCCGCGCGATTGATCGCTTTCGCGGTGACAGCGCGTTTTACACCTGGTTGTACCGGATTGCCGTAAACACCGCCAAGAATTTCCTTGAGGCCCGCGGCAGGCGGCCCCAGGGATCGGCGGATGTCACCGATGCGGAAAACTTTGATGATGGCGGCCGACTGCGTGACCCGGCCTCGCCGGAGCGGTTGCTGCAGAGGGAGCAGTTGCAGAAAGCTCTTGCGGAAGCCATTGCCAGCCTGCCGGAGGAACTGCGGTCGGCGTTCCTGCTCAGGGAATACGATGGCCTGAGTTATGAAGATATTGCCCGGATACTGGAGTGCCCCATAGGTACCGTGCGCTCAAGAATTTTCCGGGCGCGGGACTCGGTGGATCGCCACCTTGGCCCGCTCCTTGATCAGTCAGTAACGTGAATGAGGTTGCATCCTATGGATGAGCGTCTCAGAGAAACACTGTCTTCGATGATGGATGACGAGGCCGATGAGCTATCGGTTCGTCGGTTGTTGTCACATGGCAACCAGGAGGACGTGCGCGGCCAGTGGCAGCGATGGCAGCAGATACGTGATCTGATGCACGAGCAGCACGGTCCTGCCGATGGTATTGATGTTGCCGGCGCGGTGAGGGAAGCGCTCGATGGCCATGCTCGCTCAGAACAGGCCCGGTCGCCGGTGGAGGTGCCCAGGGTGTCGGTCTGGCGCTGGCCGGTGGCCGCCATGGTGTTCATGGCGTTGATTGTGGGCTTCGGCGCCGGAGCCGGCTGGGATACCCGCACCGGAGTACCTGTTCAGGCACTGGCCGGCGGCAGTGCCGAGCCTTCAGCCTCTGGGGTAACGCTGTCGGCGGCGGTTGAGGAAGTGGCACTACAGCGGCTGGACGAAGACCAGTTGCGCCAGATGCGTCAGTACCTGCTTGAGCATGCCCAGCACAACAGCGTGGGTGCAGGTCGTGGCTCGGTGGGTTACGCCCGCCTGGTCAGCGCCAGTGGTAACTATTGAACCGGGAGCATGGGTTTATGAACAACCGGGTATCCAGCAGGTCGGTATTCGGAGCGGTTGCCGCTCTTGTGGCTCTGCTGTGCCTGTTGATCAATCCGGTGAGGGCCGAGTTGGCCAGCGAGACAACGAAAAGCGGTGAAGCCCCGGCGGCCATGGCCTGGCTGGAGCGGCTTGGCCCTGCACTCAACATGACATCGTACCGCGGGGTCTTTGTTTATGCCCGGGGCGAACAGGTACATTCCATGCGCATCGCCCACCGTTACCGGAACGGGCGTGTTGAGGAACGCCTGGTGATGCAGGACGGCGGCAGTGGTGAAATCGTCCGTAAAGGCATGAACGTGGTCTGTGTATTGCCTGACCGGGGCAGGGTCCGGCTGGACGAGGTGATTCCTTCGGGCCCGTTCGCAGAAGCGTTTACCAGTCAGTTGATGCCGTTTGGCCGCTGGTATCTGCCTGAACTGGCGGGTGAAGACCGGGTCGCCGGCTACGATGTGGTGATCGTGGCGCTCGGGGCCCGGGATGATGATCGCTACAGCCACCGCCTCTGGCTGGAAAAAGAGACGGGGCTACTGGTCAAGAGCCAGGTGCGGGATGTAAACGGTGAGGTACTGGAGCATTTTCAGTTCACCGATCTTGAGATCACTGACGATATTTCCGACGAGGAACTCGAGGTTCAGACCCGTGGTCGTGAGATTAGCCGTACCCTGGACGATGGCCGGAAACAGGAGTCATCGGTTGGCCGGATGAATGGCTGGACTCTGTCCTGGCAGCCGGAGGGCTTTGTGCCGGCGGCTGCACCACGTTCGGGCAGTGGCAAGGCCGTGGCGTTCTCCGATGGCCTGGCTGCGTTTTCCGTATTTGTCGAGCCTGTCGGGCGGCTGAAAATGCCGACAGGCGCTTCCCGTATCGGGGCAACCACCATCTACATGCGCGAAGTCATGGTCTCTGATCGCCCCTTCCTGATAGCGGTGGTTGGTGAAATTCCGCCGGGCACTGCACGAAAGGTGGCAGATGCCGTGGAAGTGGATGACGATTTCGTAGCTGAGCTGTCCGGTCATGATCACGGAAACCGGTAAAGTCGTGGCCCTGGTGGGTGATCAGGTTTGGGTTCAGACGATAAGAACCAGTGCCTGTCAGAGTTGCTCGGCCCGCTCGGGCTGCGGGCAGCGAGCCCTGGCTGCGGTATCCGGCGGCCGGGCGAACCAGGTGCTGGTAGATAATTCCGTGGGCGCCCGGGTGGGGGATGAAGTGGTCATCGGGCTGGATGAACAGTCGCTGCTGAATGCCTCGCTGATTATTTACGGTTTGCCGTTGGTGCTGATGGTGCTTGCCAGTGTGATGGCTCATAACTGGGCCGCGGGGTCAGACCTGGGCGCCATAGCCGGAGCGGTGGCAGGCCTGGGCGTCGGGTTCTGGCTGGTGCAGCGTTGGCAGGCCGGGGCCGGTGATCGCTACCAGCCGCGGTTGTTGAGGATAAAGACAATTCCATCCTCGACATGTCCATGATCCCTACCGTTTTTTAAGTTGAAAATTCACGCCCCAGCCCCAGAATAGCTCTATAAACGCAAGTAAAATCAGGGGGTTCTACATGCCAGAAAAAAATATAGAAGCTGCCCGTATGCCTTCCCTGGCCAGGCCCGGTGCCATGCTGGGCGTTCTGCTGATGCTGGCTGCCATGGTGTCGGTATTCTGGAGCCAGGGCGTCGCAGCCAGAGGCCTGCCGGATTTCACTGAACTGGTAGAAGATAACTCCAGTGCGGTGGTGAATATCAGTACCACGACGGATCCGGGCAGCCAGAGCTCTGGCTTCCATGGGCTCCCTTTTGATGAAAGGCAACTGGAGCAGTTGCCGCCTTTCCTTCAGGATTTTTTCCGCGGCCCGCAGTCTCCTTTTGGTGGTTCCCCTCGGCCGCAGCAGCCGCGCAGGAGCATGGGCTCCGGCTTTATTGTGTCAGCCGATGGTTATGTACTGACCAACAATCACGTGGTTGAGGGTGCCGATGAAGTGATTGTGCGCCTGAATGACCGCCGCGAGTTTTCCGCCACTATCGTGGGTACCGATCCCCGCTCGGATATGGCGGTTCTCAAAATCGAGAATGGTGAAGACCTGCCGGTGGTCAGCGTTGGACGTTCCCGGGATCTGAAAGTCGGCGAATGGGTTTTCGCGATCGGCTCGCCATTCGGGTTTGACTACACGGTGACGGCGGGCATTGTCAGTGCTCTGGGCCGCTCGCTGCCATCCGAGAACTACGTGCCGTTTATCCAGACCGACGTTGCCATTAACCCCGGTAACTCCGGTGGCCCGCTGTTCAACCTGGAAGGCGAAGTGGTGGGCATAAACTCCCAGATTTACACCCGCTCCGGCGGCTTCATGGGGGTGTCGTTCGCCATTCCGATTGACGATGCCATGAACGTATTCCGCCAGCTCCGTGACAAAGGTACCGTCGCCCGGGGTTGGTTGGGCGTGCTTATTCAGGAAGTGAATCGGGATCTGGCCGAGAGTTTCGGGCTGCGCCGTCCCCGCGGCGCGTTGATTGCCGAAGTGATGCCGGATTCACCGGCGGAGAAGGGGGGCCTTGAGGCCGGTGACATTGTGCTGGAATACAATGGCGAGGATGTTCAGTTGTCCTCTGACCTGCCGCCCATGGTTGGCCGCACACCGGTAGGTGAATCGGCGCGCCTGACGGTGTTGCGCGGTGGTGATGAAATCACCCTCGACGTGGCAATTGGCAAGTTGCCGGAAGACGGCGATGACGCTGCCCAGCCCTTCACCGGTAGCCGCGACAACAGTGCGGGCGCACCGCTTGGGTTGTCCGTTGAGCCACTGGCTCCCGAGACTGCCCGTTCAGTGGGCGTGGAAGGCGGTGTTGTAGTCGCTGGGGTGGATCGTGGCCCGGCTTTTGAGGCTGGTATTCGTGCCAGGGACATCATTACCGAGATCAACCGCCAGCAGATTCGCTCGGTGGAGGACTTCCGGTCGGTGGTCCGCGACTTGCCGGAAAACCGGGCGGTTTCGGTCCGGATTGTAAGGCAGGGGAGGGCGATCTACCTGGTCATGAAGCCCTGAGTCGATAACCACATTTCAAGTAAGATTGGGCCCCCGGCGTGTCGGGACGCGTCCGGGGGCTTTTGGTTTTTAAGCCTTAGTTCGTCCGTTTCGGACGAACACTGTAAAAGCTAATCGACGCTTTGTCCCCGTCAAGTTGACCCGGGATTTCCGCCATTAACGATTAAGCCGCGTTTTAAACAAAAGCGAACATTCGGATGGCCTCAGAGATCCCCGGCTCTTTCTGCCTTGGTTGGGCGCTTGGTCATTTCTCAAGAACCCGGCAAACGATCAAATGGACTAACTGTTCCAGCTCTTCGATCACCAATAATGTGGGTGTAGATTTCAGTCGTCCGAATATCGCTGTGGCCGAGGATTTCCTGGACCGTTCGGATATCACTTCCCGATCTCAGTAGCTCGGTGGCAAAAGCGTGGCGAAATGTATGCGCAGAGGAGTCTTCGACATCTTGTAGTGCAGGTTTTCGATCTCCCTTTTCAGCGCATTCTTGTAAAGGAAAATTATGGCGTAGAGTGCCTGGTTTTGGGTGGCGGGGCTGACCCCTCGATTTACGGCGAGATGATTCAGGAAACGCTCAATTTCGCGATTACCCATCACCTCAGGGTGCTTCTTGTCATTGAACAGAATGAACTGGCGGACCCAGTAGAGATAGGTTTTCTCTGTTCGATAGCTGTACTGCTTCGTCCTGATTTCTGTGCGAACCGATTGCAGAAACGGTGATTTTGACACAGTCGCCCCTCCGTGGCTGAGTTCTGTATATGTATACAGTTATAATGAAAAAGCCTCGGGAATGCCAAAAATTCTGCGGTTTGATTTGCATAAGGCCGCACACTTTTCGCAGAGCACCCTAGTAGCCCATTGATTTAGAGACGGAAATTTTTGGCCTTTTGGATTTCACTTGCAGAAACGTGCAACAATAACTTGCTTGCAAACTTTTCACAGAAGCAAGACAGGAAAAGCGCTTGGGAGCCGGATGGTAAGGGGTTGAAAAGTCGAGATTATCACGGGCCGTGACTCAGTTTTGGACGGGGTGGTGGCGTTGCGGTTTAATAAGAATTCAAACCAATAAGCTGTTATGAATCAAAGAGGAGCCTGACTTGGCTGACATGACTAACTCAGCACACAGAATTCTAGCAGTTGTGGAAAAAGCATCTGGTCAACCGGATGATAAATCCACGGCGGAGGTATGGGCTTCAGTATTGGGTCTAGATGAAAAGACTGCTAAATCAGATCCCCACCCAATCTATGCTCAGTTACAGCTAGTGCGAGAAGAGGTCGACAGTATTTACAGATCAATGTCTCCCACCGAAATCCCTGTTGATTTGTATGGGCCTTACCTCGAGAGGGTGTCGAAAACTGTTTCGGTTACAAACCTTGCTGCTCCATGGAAAAACTACAAAAAACACCTCCAGCCTGATGTAGTGCTTTGTCTGAAATATTGTGCCGCGTTGCTTCCAGTGGAAGAGCCAATTGATCATGAAGAACTTCAGAGCATCCTTGATCGGGTTCAGGAGTTAAGGCAAGAGATAGAAAACAGTTCATTGTCCGGCCATGTATACGATTTCCTCGCCGGACAACTAGATATTATCGAAAAATCGATCAAGCAGTATCCAATCAAAGGTGCGGAGTCAATCCGTAAGGCATTCTCGGAGGGTTTTGCGGATCTGGCCACTCGCGCAGACGATTTGCGAAATGAGGATGACCGGGAAGAAGCCGCGAAAGTGGCAGGGATATGGGCTTCTTTGAAACGAGCAGGAAATGCAGTAGTTGATGCTGATCGCATTGCCACAGCATATGTAAACCTTATTGAAAAGGGGCAAACTGCTGCCGAAGCTGTCACCGGCCTGTTGCAAAATTCATAACAAATGGCTGTTGTCGGACGCGCCTACGCTGGCGCTCCGGTGCGCCGCAAAGCCAAAGCGTTATATCTAAAAGGCAAAGAAGCACCAAGGTAGAAAAATGTCAGATTTAGAAGAGAACAAGGAAGCTTCCTCGCTTATTACTCTCCAACTTGATATCGGAGAACGAGAGTTCCAATCTCTTGACGAGATGCAGGAATGGATGAATCAAGAGCGGTCTTTTTTTGCTTGGATGGAAACTGGCAGTAAAAATGACGGAAATGCGGCCCATGCATGGAATGCGACCAATCAGTGGTTTAATTTTGTTCAGCAGTATATCCAGCAATCACGCCAGCACCAAAACAACGAAGCACAACTGCAGAACATAGAGAAAAACTTTAAAAATCAGATTAATCAGCATTTGCAGAAGGGCCATTTAATTACATCGAAAAACCCAGATGCAATTTTTTGTAAAAATTTAGCTGGGGAAGAAAACGAAGTCGTTGCGTGTTATGCAATTGCAAACTTATTAGATATTCCATCAAATCAAAATTCTCCAAAAGCATTAAAAGGCGCATTTTACGCATTTCAATACAGGCAAGGGGCTACATCGACGGTTGAATCTCAAGCAGAAGCCTTAGAGGCTTTGAGTTCCGAGTGGAACGGTAGATTTAACCAGCAGCATCTGGGCTTAAGGGCCCAGAATGAAGCATTGATCGAAGAAATTGGAGATTTGAGAGAGCAGTTTTCAAACCTGAAACAAGAAATAGCCGCACAAAAAGAAGAGCAAGTCACAGCGTTCAATACGCAGATAGAGGAATCAGAGAAAACCTTATCTGATATTGCTCACACTTATGACGAGAAGCTGGCTCTCCAAGCCTCAGTGCAGTATTGGTCTGATAAGCGTGACTTACACACTAGGGTGATGTGGTGGGTTGGAGGCTCAACGCTTTTGCTTGCAGCGCTTACAGGCGGTGGCTTTGTTCTGGCCGCGCACAAATTGCTGCAAGTCACGGTATCCGAGGTTGAGCTATGGCGGCTTGGCGTAATGCTTGCCATCTCAACTTTTGGTATCTGGGTAACAAGGCTTTCCGCCAAAATTTTTATTTCCAATCTTCATCTGCGTACGGACGCGGATGAACGTGTGACAATGATTCAGACATATTTAGCGCTATTGAGAGAGGGATCAGGGCCTATGGACGAAGAAAGGCAGTTGATTCTGCAGACCCTATTTAGGCCAAGTTCAACCGGCTTTATCAAGGATGATGGACCGAGTTCATTTCATGAATTAGTCACCAATGTCTTGAACAAAAAATAGATATAACAAGGCCTTCCAGCGGAAGCAGTCGCTAGCGCGGCTGCTCCGCTGAAGGCAGCGTGTGTGCCGGGCATGGCAC
>NZ_DIHV01000011.1:0-47761 GCF_002420325.1 Marinobacter sp. UBA5687 | reverse complement strand
GTCATTTTAATTGGCCATTAACAAACCTGATTTCCACTCCCGTCGGAGTGTTGTCGCCCCACACTTCTATGGGGGTCAGGAGAGCGTAGCATATAACCTCTGATCTTGGACACGATTCTGCCAAGCACCGAATGCACCCTAGCAATAACGTCTACAGTGTCCAGAATGGCTCATCAATCCAGAAGCTTTGCCGCTGACTCCAGATGCTCTTCTGTCGAATGCACGTAAATCATCGTTGTGGCGATGCTCGCGTGTCCTAACCATCGTTGAATCGTTTTGAGGTCGATATTTTTCTCTGAGGCTCGCGTTGCAAAGGTGTGTCGTAGTGCATGATGACCTTTTTCGGATGTGACGCCCGCTTGTTTTCTCACGCGACCAAACATCACTGGAATTTGGTTGTAGGGGTCAACTCCGTTTCTCGATAGCAGCAGTCCAGTCTCTCTTTGGGCTTGAATGTGGTGCTGTCTGAGGTCTTCAAGCAGTGGCTTCAATGAGCCTGTTATAGGCACCACGCGAGGCTTATAGGTTTTCGTGGAGTTCCGGATGGTGCCCTCCATCGCAACCTGATTTACTCGAATTAGCCCCCGTTCCAGATCGACGTTTTCCCACGTCAGTCCCAAGGCTTCTGACGCCCTGAGTCCGGCGAAGAGAGAAAGCCCAATCATTGCCCGGAACTCAGCCGTTTTGGCTTTGTTCTCAGTTTTCTTACCCTTGTTGGGACCACGCGTGACTGTGTTGTACTGAATTGCGCCAATATTGAGGAGGGCGTCTGTTTCTTCGCGTGTAAACGGTACAACCTCCTTTTTTTGATGCTTTACGCGGCTGAGTCGTGTCGTTGGGTTATCGAGATTCGGGTCTGACTTTTGTGCGAAATCGAACGTGCAGGAAAGCAAGCTTACAATTCGTTGGATTGTTTGGGCACTTACCTCGGCGCGTCGCAGCTCGGTACGCATGGTCTCGATCATCGCTGTGGTCATGTCACCCAGGCGGCGTTCGCCAAACCGGGGAAGCAGGTGGTTGTTCATCCGGCTGACGTTGTGCCTGTGGTCTTGGTGATGGGTTTCACTCCAATCCAGGTACTCTTTGGCGACCTCTCTAAATAGGCGGGTGGATTGTGTAGAGCGACCCGTGCGACCACTCATGCGCTCGGTGATTGCCTTGGCTCGAATTTCTGAGACGACATCCCGAGCCTGGCTAAGAGTCACGCCATCGCGGTCAGACCCAATAACGCCTTTATGTCTGATGCCGGATTGGGTGAAGTCGTAGCGCCAGGTGCCGCATCCATCCTTGCGCTTGCGATAAATAATACCGTTCTCGCTGATCTCCTGACCCGGAGCCAATTCTTTCTTCGCTTTCTCGCTGAATGTGCTTGTGCGTTTCTTGACTGCTGTAGTCACTGATACCTCCAATTGTTTGAAGGTATTTAGAAGGGGGAATGGAGGGGAAGGGCGCCAACGTAATCCAGCGTAAACCAACGTATCAGAGCGTATTGGCGTCGCCAGAAACTAAAAAGCCGAATCAACTCTTACTCATGGTAAGTTCTTGATTCGGCTTGATATTAGTGGTGCCCGGAGGCGGAATCGAACCACCGACACGGGGATTTTCAATCCCCTGCTCTACCAACTGAGCTATCCGGGCGTGTTGAGCTGTGTGCTGCAACGGGGCGCTATTAAACCGGTTTAGGGGTTGGGAGTCAAGGCCGGCCGGCAAAAATTTTCGGAAGTTTTTGCCGGTTGTTCAGGCCTTGATCAATCGTCCTATTTTTCAGGCGGTACATAGCCTTCGGCCTGGTCGAACGGCTCGTTGTTGAAGAACCGGTCCATCTGCGCCTGCAGGTATTTCCGGTTGTTCACGTCCATCAGGCTCAGGTGTTTTTCGTTGATCAGCATGGTCTGCTGATTCTGCCATTCTTCCCAGGCCAGTTTGGATACATTCTCGTAGATATCCTGGCCTTTGGGGCCGGGCATCGGGGGCATGGCCAAGCCTTCCAGTTCTTTCTGGTACTTGCGGCAGAATACAGTGCGGCTCATGTCGGCTCCTGTGCTGAGGTCAGTATGCCGGCATGATAACAGACCATCCGGCACCTTGGCTTGGTTACAGCAGGGTGGCTTGCTCGGGTTCCGTCAGCAGGGTTCGGATCGGGGCAGGCAGTCCCAGGCTGAGGGCTTCATCCCGGTGCAGCCAGCGCAAGCGGTCGGAATCGCGAACCTGGGTGTTGCCGGCCACGGGCAGGCGCACCGGTTGGATGTGCAGATGATAATGGCTGAAGGTGTGGCGAAAACCGCTGATGGGTTCCGGGTTGTGGCAGTTCAGCCCCAGCTCCCTGGCACAGGCGTCCTGCAGTTCATCTGCGCCATAGGCCGGGTCCAGTTCGGGCAGGCTCCACAGGCCGCCCCAGATGCCGCTGGGTGGCCTGCGTTCCAGCAGAATACGGCCTTCGGCATCCTCCAGGATCAGCATCCAGGTGGTTTTTTCCGGTTTTTCCTTCTTGGGCTTTGAGCCGGGGTACAGGCGGATCTCGTCACGGGCGTAGGCCAGGCAGCCATCCTTCACGGGGCAGGCCTCACATCCGGGCTTGCTGCGGGTACACACCATGGCGCCCAGGTCCATGATCGCCTGAGTGTAGTCTTTGATTCGGGCTTCTGGCGTGTGGCTCTCCGCGTGCACCCAGAGCTGGTTCAGCACGGCAGTCTGTCCCGGCCATCCGGGCACGGCGTGGTAGCGCGCCAGCACACGTTTCACGTTGCCATCTAGTATGGTTGCGCGTTTTTCAAAGGCCTGGGCGACAATGGCGGCGGCGGTAGAGCGGCCAATCCCTGTGAGGCTTTCGAGTTGTTGCTGGTCGGACGGGAATTCGCCGCCGAACTCATCCACTACCTGTTTTGCGGCCTTGTGCAGGTTGCGTGCCCGAGCGTAATAGCCCAGGCCGGACCAATGGCCGAGCACATCATCGACCGGCGCCGAGGCGAGGGCGTGGACATCGGGAAATCGGGCCATGAAGGCTTCAAAGTAGGGAATCACCGTGGTTACCTGGGTCTGTTGGAGCATGATCTCTGAAACCCACACCCGGTAAGCGTTGCGGTTGTGATGCCACGGCAGGTCGTGCCTGCCGTGTTGGTCGTACCAGCGAAGCAGTTTGTCGGCAAAACGGTCCGGCATCAGTTGAACAGTCCCTTCAGGGCGTCCTTCACCTTCTCGCCGGCATCCTCGCCCAGCTTTTCTTTCAGTTTTTCCTGCACCTTCTCTTCTGCTTTTTCTTTGGCGCGGTCCACTTCTTCGCGGGCTTTTGCCTTGGCAGCGTTGGCCGCAATGTCTTTCAGGGTGTCCCGGAAGCGGGAGCCATCAAATGAACACAAGCCGGCCGGGTCTTCGGCGAAGTTGCCCCGGCATTCCACGGGAATGACCACGTTTTCCACATACTCGGTCACGCGGCAGGCTTCGTCGCGGTGAATTTCACCAACAATGCGCAGGCTGAGTTCGTAGTCCAGGTCGGTTTGCTCAAGATCAACGGTGCCGTTGCCCTCCAGGCGCATGCCCGCAAGCGCCGCGACCAGGTCGGTGTTGTTCAGGGTGTTACCGTCGATTTTCAGTGTGCCCCGCATGTCATTGAACGGGGTAGTAGTGCCCCAGTCGGTGGTCGTCAGGGATTCCTGGTTGGCAAGGGCGATACCCTGGCAGGCCATACGGGTCAGGTTCATCTGGCGGAACTCGCCTTCGGCCAGGTTAAAGCTGATCTCGCCGTTGGCGTTTTCACGCAGGGCAGAAATCCGGTTGCCAGTGGTATCGACGGCCACTTTCAGATTGGCACCGCCGGAGAGCATGTCTACCTCGGCCAGATCGGTTAACAACGGTAGCGTCTGTACGTTGGTAACGTCCGAGCGGATGCGCCATTTCGGGTTGTCGGTACGGGCGTCGATGGTGGCGTTGGCGCCAAAGCTGCCGTAATAGAGCTTGCCGCTGAATTCGTCCACTTGCAGCAGTCCATCTTTGGCGGTAGTGCTGGCGGCGATGTCGTTGATGGTGAGGTTGCTGACAATCAGCTCGCCCAGGCCGAAATCAATGTCCAGCAGCAGGGTGCGCAGGGTCTCCAGTGGCAGCAGGTCGGTTTCAGGCTGTGATGCCCCAGCTGTTTGAGTGTTGCTGTCGGTCTGTGTGTCCCCGTTGCCTACTCCTTGCGAATCGCCTTCGGCCGAGGGCGGCAGGTAACGATCAGCATTCAGCTTGTCACCCTCTAGGTCGAACACCAGCCCACCTGTGGCGAGGTTATAGCTGCCGCCACCGTTGAAGCGGGTATCATCCAGGGTAATGACAAGGTCAGACAGCGCGACAACGCCGGGCTCGCCACCGAGATTGGTCGATAGCGCGATCGCTTTCAGTACTTCAGGATCCGTGGTTTCAATGGCGGGTTGTCCCAGATTGTTGAGAAGCTCCTTCAGGGAAAACTCGGAAATCTCAATGCGACCTTCCAGAGCCGGTTTGTCGCCAAAGCCTTTTACATTCAGATTGGTGTTGAGGCTAAGATTGGCCAGGCTGGCGGAGAAGTCGCTCAGGGAAGCGGTTTCGTTTTCCAGATTGGCGGCCAGGGAACCGGCCAGCTCTGCGGTCACCGATTCGCCACCAAACGGCTCGCCCGACATATCAAATACCGCGTTTAGGCCAGATACCGCAAATTCGTTGAGCTCTTGGTTTGCCTGGATGCGGGCCTTGATGCTGCCGTCTACCGCAAACTGTGGCTGGCTGGTTTCAACGCGGAAGCGGATATCCAGCGGGAATTCGGAACCGAGGGTGATATCACTGGCGGTTACCGTGAAGTCTTCCAGCGTAACGGACTGGCCGGTGCTCAGATCGTTGTAGTGAACGCTGGCGTTACTGATTTCAACGTTCTCGACATTAAAGTTGAGGGCTTCACCGCTGGTGGATTGTGGCTCAGGCTCGGCCGTTTCCTGGGCGGGTTGTTGTTCGGCAGCATCGGTGTCAGCCTCTGCGGTGGCGCTCTTCTCCCGCATTATCCGGGTCCAGTTGCCTTCGCCCTGTTCGTTAACTTCCAGGCGTGCATCCAGGCCATTCAGCAGAAAGGTGTTTACCTGCGGAGACATGGCAATCAGAGACCAGAAATCAATCTGGGCAATCAGTTGCTCCAGCGCGACAAACCGTTCGCCGTCCAGGTTGGCCTCAACCTGATTCAGCTCCAGGCCCAGGGGGATGAAAGACCAGCCAATGTCGCCCTCCAGCATCAGGTCCAGATTGGTCTGCTTCTCAACAGCCGCTTCAATCTGGGGTTTGTAATCGTTGGGGTTGATCACCGCAACCGCAATGGCGACGGCGGCCACTGCCAGTAACAGCAGCGCAATAACGGCGTAGATCGCATAGCGGATAACTTTCATGGCTGGGTTCCTTTTCCTGTCGGCAGGCTGGTGGCCGGCGTTTTATTGCGTGAATAAAGCAAAGGATAACGCAGGGTTAGCAAATTAACAGTGCAGGAATATGACAATGCGGTAGTCTTGGTTCAAAATACACCCCCAATTTATCCGCCGGGGCAGCCAGCCCCGAGGCACAAATAAACATAAGAAGGAGTCGGCTGTGGCCATTACCGTATCGATTGAGCTGAACCGGGATCTGGAAATTCCGGCAAGCTATGATGAAGTCTTCGATCTGTTGGCAGACGTTCCCAAATCTGCCAGCCACTTTCCGAAAGTCGATAAACTGGTGGACCTGGGCGATAACGCCTACCGCTGGGAAATGGAAAAAGTAGGCGTCGACAAACACGCTATCCAGTCGGTTTACGCCTGCACCTACCACGCCGACAAAGACGCCGGCAAAATCACCTGGTCTCCCATCAAGGGCGAGGGCAACGGGGTTGTCAGCGGTTCCTGGACCCTGACTGCCAAAGGCGACAACGCCACCGCAGTGAAATTCCAGACCAGCGCAGAGCTGACCGTTCCCCTGCCGAGCCTGCTCAAGCTGGCCATCAGCCCGGTGATCAAACACGAGTTCAACAGCCTTGTGGACACCTACATGGCCAACCTGAAAAAAGCGTTCTGAGCTATCAGGGTCATTGATCCGGTTGCGGGACTCCGGTTGAGTTAACAGGTATAATCCGCAAACAAAGTTTACGGTAACAAGCCAGTTTTCAACGGAGTCTCCATGGCCGAACGCAAGGCTCGGGTAGAACGCAATACCCTCGAAACCCAGATTACCGTCGAGATCAACCTCGACGGCACCGGCAAAGCCAATTTCGACACCGGTGTGCCGTTCCTTGAACACATGATGGACCAGATTGCCCGCCACGGCCTGGTGGATCTGGACATTACCTGCAAGGGTGACCTGCACATCGACGATCACCACACCGTGGAAGACATCGGCATCACTTTGGGCCAGGCCTTCAAACAGGCCGTGGGCGACAAAAAAGGCATTCGCCGCTATGGCCACGCCTATGTGCCCCTGGATGAAGCCCTGTCACGCGTGGTCATCGACCTGTCCGGCCGCCCCGGTTTGCTCATGGACGTACCCTACACCCGCGCCAGCGTGGGCGGGTTTGACGTCGACCTGTTCGCAGAGTTCTTCCAGGGCTTTGTGAATCACTCCATGGTGACCCTGCACATCGACAACCTGAAGGGCAAGAACACCCATCACCAGATCGAAACCGTGTTCAAAGCCTTCGGCCGCGCACTGCGCATGGCGATTGAAATGGACGAGCGCATGGCGGGTATCACCCCGTCCACCAAAGGCGCCCTGTAACCGGTCACCGAAAGGAACAGACACACCATGAAGACCGTCGCCATCATCGACTACGGCATGGGCAACCTGCATTCCGCCCGCAAAGCCGTAGAGCACGTGGCCCCGGACTGCACCGTACTGGTTACAGACGATGCCGCCAAAATCCGTGAAGCTGACCGGGTGATTCTGCCCGGTGTAGGCGCCATCCGCGACTGCATGGCCGAAATGCACCGTTTGGGCGTGGTTGAGCTCGTTAAAGACGTCTCCCAGGACCGGCCGTTCCTCGGCATCTGCGTTGGCATGCAGGCTCTGATGGCCCGCAGCGAAGAAAACGGCGGTGTGGAAGGTATTGGCCTGTTCCCGTCCGAAGTCCGCTACTTCGGTGACAACCTCACCGAAAACGGCGAACGCCTGAAAGTGCCCCACATGGGCTGGAACCAGGTGTACCAAACCCAGGACCACCCGCTCTGGCACAACATCCCGGACGGCGACCGCTTCTACTTTGTACACAGCTACTACGCCGAAGCCGAAGGCAACGTCGACATGGCCGGCCGCACTCATTATGGTGTCGACCTGGCGGCAGCGGTAGCGAGAGACAACATCTTTGCAGTGCAGTTCCACCCGGAGAAAAGTGCCCGGGCGGGGCTGCAGTTGCTGGAAAACTTTACGAACTGGACCGGAAAATGCTGATTATCCCCGCTATCGATCTGAAAGACGGCAAATGCGTAAGACTGCGTCAGGGCCGCATGGAAGACTCTACCGTATTCGGTGACGACCCCGTCGACATGGCCACCAAGTGGGTCGACGCCGGCGCCCGCCGCCTGCACCTGGTTGACCTTAATGGCGCCTTCGCCGGCGAACCGGTAAACGGTGAAATCGTAAAGGCGATGGCAGTGAAATACCCGAATCTGCCCATACAGATCGGCGGCGGCATCCGCTCGGCGGAAACTATTGAAGCCTATCTGAAGGCCGGTGTGCAGTGGGTCATCATCGGCACCAAGGCGGTTAAAGAGCCTGAATTCGTCACCGAAATGTGCAAGGAATTCCCCGGCCACATCATCGTCGGCCTGGACGCCAAAGACGGCCGCGTCGCCACCGACGGCTGGGCCGAAGTCTCCGAAGTCATGGCAGTAGACCTTGCCAAGCGCTTCGCCAACGACGGCGTGTCCTCCATTGTGTACACCGACATCGCCCGTGACGGCATGATGCAGGGCGTGAACGTCGAAGCCACCGCCAAGCTGGCAGAGGAAGGTGGCATCCCGGTGATTGCGTCTGGCGGCGTTACCAACATGGACGACCTCAAGCGCCTGGCCACCGTTGCCGACACAGGTGTCATCGGTGCTATCACCGGCCGCGCCATCTACGAAGGCACTCTGGATGTGGCGGAAGCGCAAGCCTATTGCGACAGCCTGAAAAACTGAGGACTGACAATGGCATTGGCAAAACGCATCATCCCCTGTCTGGACGTCGACAAAGGCCGTGTGGTTAAAGGCGTGAATTTTGTCGATATCCGCGACGCCGGCGACCCGGTGGAAGTGGCCCGTCGCTACAATGAGCAGGGCGCGGACGAGATCACTTTCCTGGACATCACGGCCAGCAGCGAAAGCCGCGACACCACCTACGAAACGGTAGAGCGCATGGCGGCGGAAGTGTTCATCCCGCTGACCGTGGGCGGTGGCGTGCGCACCGTCGATGATATCCGCAAACTGCTCAATGCCGGAGCCGACAAGGTCTCCATCAATACGGCCGCAGTCTTTAATCCCGAGTTTGTGCGGGAGGCAGCGGAGCGTTTTGGCCGGCAATGCATTGTCGTCGCCATTGATGCCAAGCGCGTGAGCGCAGAGGGCGAGGAGCCGCGCTGGGAGATTTTTACCCACGGTGGTCGCAAGCCAACCGGGCTGGATGCCGTAGAGTGGGCGAAGAAAATGGTTGAGCTGGGGGCAGGGGAGTTGCTGCTGACCAGTATGGATCGTGATGGCACCAAGATCGGCTTTGATCTGGGCCTGACCCGTGCCATCAGCGATGCGGTGGCCGTGCCGGTGATTGCCTCAGGTGGCGTAGGTGAGCTTCAGCATCTGGCCGATGGCGTTACCCAGGGTGGCGCAGACGCGGTTCTGGCGGCATCCATCTTCCACTTCGGTCAGCACACCATTCCTGAAGCCAAAGCCTTTATGAAGGCTCAGGGCATCGAAGTCCGCGATTAATTGCTGCGTGCATAGGCAGGCCGGATGGCCTGCTTTTCCCCTTCCGCAAACATCTCCCGATTACCGTTGCGCATGGCCCAGATGCCACTGACCGTGGCGATGGCAATGCCCTGTTCATCCAGCATCGGCAGGTGCTTCTCCAGATAATCCACGGTGACCTTGTGCGGGTGTCCGATACCGATTGCCGTGCCTTTCTCCCTGGCGGTCTGAATCAGCAGTTTGAACTGTTTGTCGACAAACTCTTCCGTCTGTTCGTGATCGAGAAACACATCGCGCGTCAGGCTCGGGATGTTGTAGGCATCGGCCACACTGCCGGCGATGGAATTGGCAATGGTGCGGCTGTCGACGAAATACACCGGGTAGCGGTCCAGCTCTTTCATTACCCAATCCATCGGTTCCAGTTGCTGAGTAAGCAGGCTGCCCATGTGATTGTTCACACCGCTGACAAAGGGAATGGACTGCAGTGCCCGGCGCAGGGTGGTGGTGATGGTCGGCTCGTCCATATCCGGTGTCAGTCCGCCCGGGCCGAGACCGAAGTTGCGGGTGTTGGCCATCGGGGCGTGCAACATGATTTCCTTGGATTGGGCGTGGGCCAGCTTCGCCAAGGGAACTGTGTGGCGCCGGTAAGGCAGGAAGGCCAGTGTCAGGGGCTGGTCAAGCTTTGCCAGTCGCTCGCCCTCGTACCGATTGTGGCCCATGTCATCAATAATGATGGCAATGGTGGGCTGCTGGGGTTCACCCGGCCCTGACGCAAACGCAGCGACAGGGCTGATGGCCAGAAGCGCCAGCAGCGCGAGGGTAGAACGTAAAGTCACTGGGCGTTTTCCTGCGGCTTGCTGTTGTTCTTCCGGTTAAGGATGTGCAAGCCTTTCAGCAGGTTCAGGGCCGACCGCAGCTGATAGTCCCGGTCGGCCGCAGAAGCCTGTGCTTCCGCAGCCTGTTCTCTGGCCTTGCGGGCCTCCTCCTCATTCTCCCCTTCAAGATGACCGCTCAGGTCGGCTTCGGTGAAGAATGGTCTGCTGTCGAGTTCTTTCAATTCCGCCGGGCGCACCTCGATGTCCGGCTTGATGCCGGTAGCCTGGATGGAGCGACCATCCGGCGTGAAATAACGGGCTGTGGTCATTTTGATGGCGTGGGTCTCGTCCAGCGGTATGACCGTCTGGACACTGCCCTTGCCGAAGGACTGGGTGCCCATCACCACGGCACGTTCATGGTCCTGGAGCGCGCCGGCAAGGATTTCCGACGCGGAAGCAGAGCCACCGTTGATTAGCACGACAATAGGTGTGCCAGCCATGACGTCGCCGGGCTTGGCACTGAAGCGCAGGCGTGAACTCTGGATACGGCCTTCGGTGTAAACAATCAGGCCTTCGTCCAACAGGGCATCCGCGGTCTCTACGGCAGCTTGCAACACACCGCCGGGGTTGTTGCGAAGGTCAATGATCAGGCCGTCCAGATCGTTGCCGTGTTCGTCTTCCAGATCGCTGAGGGCTTTCAGGAACTGCCGGCCAGTCTCGGCCTGGAATTGCGTGACACGGACATAGCCGTAGCCGTTATCGATCATCCGGGATTTAACGCTGGTGACTTTGATCACATCCCGGGTGACATCAATCTCGATAGGCGCACTTTCGCCCTCGCGCATGATGGTCAGAGTAAGCACCGTGCCGGGCTTGCCGCGCATCAGGTTAACGGCTTCTTCCAGCGACATTCCCTTCACCGGCTTTTCGTCCAGCTTGATGATCAGGTCGCCAGCTTGAACGCCCGCTTTCTGGGCCGGGGTGTCGTCGATGGGGGAGATGACTTTGACAAAGCCGTTCTCCATCCCGACTTCAATGCCAAGACCACCGAATTCTCCGGAGGTGCTTTCCTCCAGTTCCTCGTAATCCTTGGGGGCCAGGTAGGTAGAGTGTGGGTCCAGGTCGGACAACATGCCTTTGATGGCGCTCTCGAGCAGTTGAGTGTCGGAGACATCTTCCACGTAGGCGTCTTTGATGCGGCTGAACACTTCGGTGAACTTGCGCAGGTCTTCCAGCGGCAGTTGTTCTTCCGGGTCTGGCAGTTTCAGTTCAACCCGCTCGCCGCTCTGAATGGAATCCAGAATCTGCTGGGTCTGAGCGTCCTGATCCTGTGCCAGGGCCAGTCCGGGGGCTGTGAAACAACAGGTGGCAAGAATCATGGTGCGCAATGGCGAGGTCTTGAGTGTACTTCTGGCCCGTTTCATTCACATATCCTGTTTTGTTTCCAATAGTTGGACTGGTTCCTGACCCGGACAGTATGGCGCCCGCAACGCCGTTTGTCAGCCCTGTTATGGCTTGCCCAGCCAGCTCCTTGGGTTCACGGGTTTGCCGTTGCTACGTACCTCGAAATACACGGCCGGGTCTTCGGTGCCGCCGGTGCGTCCGGCCAGGGCAATGGTCTCGCCCGGGCGCACCCAGTCACCGGGGGTTGTGAACAAGCTGCTGCTGTGGCCGTAGAGGGTCATGTAGCCATCGCCGTGATCAATGATGGTGATCAGCCCGAATCCACGCAGCCAGTTGGCAAATACCACCCGGCCATAGTGCACGGCCTTGATCTCTGCCTCTTCGGCGGTATTCATCAGAATGCCGTTACGGCGCAGTTTGCCATCTGCGTACATGGCGCCGTAATTGCTGACTACCCGCCCTTTTGCGGGCCAGGGCAGCTTGTCGCGGCGGGATTTGAACGGACTGGATTCGTTCGGGGCCGGAATGCTGGCAATGGCCTGCTGCACCTCTTTCAGCAATTGCTCCAGGCGCTGGCGATCGGCTTCCAGGGATTGGCGCTCGCTACGGCGGTTCTGGATGTCGTCATTCAGGGCGGCCAGTGTTCTGGCCCGATCCTGCCGGCTCTGGGTCAGTTGCTGCTGGCGCTGTTCCAGATCGGCTTCGGTCTTGGCCAGTTCGGTGCGGGTGGCCTGAACGGCGGCGCGGGCGGCTTTCAGTTCCTGAAGGCTGCGCTGGAACGCTTCCAGGCGGGAGACGGTATTCTTGCTCAGGTATTCGTAGTAGGTGAGGGTGCGGGCAACTTCGCCGGGCTCAATCTCGTTCAACAATACTTTCAGAGCCGGCGCGTCGCCTTCCATCCAGGCTGCCCGGATCTGTAGTTTCAGGTTTTCCCGTTGCTGTTCGAGGGTATTGGCCAGCTCGCTTTCCTGGGCGCGAAGCTCGGCAAGGCGCTCCTGCTGTTCCCGGGCCTGCTGCCGAAGGGTACGGCGTTCCCGGGTCAGGGTGCTGATTTTGCGCTCGGTGGCCGCCAGTTGCTGTTCAAGGGTTGACCGGTCTTCTTCGGCATCGGCCAGCCAGCGGTCGATGTCAGCGATACGCTCCTTCAGCGCCTCGACCTGTTCGGGGGTCACATCCTGCTGGGCGCCCAAAGGTGCAGCCCCCAATGTGAGGGCCAGCACCAGGACGGTCAGTTTACGCAACACCTTTACCGGCGGAGCGATCAGTCGAACTCGACCAGGCTGTGCCCGGTCATTTCCGCAGGCTTTTCGGTATCCATCAGGGCCAGCAGCGTCGGTGCGATATCGCACAGGCTGCCGTCGTCCCGGAGGTTCACCTTGCGGTGGCCGGTGTAAACCAGAGGCACAGGGCCAATGGTGTGGGAGGTGTGTACCTGGCCGGAGTTGGGGTCGGTCATCTGCTCACAGTTGCCGTGGTCGGCGGTAATCAAGGCTTCGCCACCCACTTCATCCAGGGCCTCCACCACACGCTGCACACACTGGTCCAGGCACTCGGCGGCCTTGATGGCGGCGTCCAGCTTGCCGGTGTGGCCAACCATATCGCCGTTGGCGTAGTTGCAGACGATCAGGTCGTACTTGCCGCTCTTGATGGCTTCAACCAGTTTGTCGGTAACCTCAGGTGCGCTCATTTCCGGCTGCAGGTCGTAGGTGGCCACCTTGGGAGACGGCACCAGAATGCGATCTTCACCTTCAAAGGGAGTTTCCAGGCCGCCATTGAAGAAGAAGGTCACGTGGGCGTATTTCTCGGTCTCTGCAATGCGCAGCTGGGTTTTACCTTGCTTCGCCATGTACTCGCCCAGGCCGTTGGCCAGTTGCTCGGGCGGGTAGGCGCAGGAGGTTTTGATGTCAGCGGCATATTCGGTGAGCATCACGAAATCTGCCAGTTCCGGGTGCTTGCGTCGGTCGAAACCGTCGAAGTCTTGCTCTACGAAGGTGCGGGTCATTTCCCGGGCGCGGTCGGCACGGAAGTTCATGAACAGCACGGCGTCGCCGTCATTGATGATGCCCTCGGGCTCGCCATCGGCCCGGATGTGGGTCGGCTTCACGAATTCGTCGTTCTCGCCACGCTCATAGGCCTGTTCCAGTGCCGCCACCGGGTCGTCGCTGATGAACTCGGCTTCGCCCAGGGTCATGGCGTTATAGGCCGCTTCCACGCGATCCCAGCGGTTGTCCCGGTCCATGGCAAAATACCGGCCAACGATGGTGGCTACCCGGCCAACGCCCAGGCTTTTCATTTTCGCGGCGGCTTTTTCCAGAGAAGGGCGGGCACTGCGTGGTGGCATGTCACGGCCATCCAGGAAGGCATGGATGTAAACTTCTTTGGCGCCACGGGCTGCAGCCAGCTCAGCGGCCGCCAGAATATGATCTTCATGGCTGTGGACGCCGCCCGGAGACAGCAGGCCCATCAGGTGTACGGCCTTGTCATTGGCAACAGCCTTGTCGATGGCGTTGCAAAGGGCCTCATTCTTCTGGAAATCGCCATCTTCGAGATCTTTGTCGATGCGCGTCAGGCTCTGATACACCACGCGGCCGGCGCCGAGATTCATATGGCCCACTTCGGAGTTACCCATCTGGCCCTGGGGCAGGCCAACAAACATCCCTGAGGTGTTGATCAGGGTTTTCGGCTGGTTATGCCAGATCCTGTCCCAGAACGGGGTGTTGGCGTTGGAAATGGCATTGTCTTCCGCCGGGTCACGGTGGCCCCAGCCGTCGAGAATTATCAGTGCAGTGGGCTTGCGCGTCTCGGTCATCGTGTCGTCCGCTTGGTTGCAAAAAGAACAGAATTTGAGTGGGGCAGATTGTAACCGTTTTCATTTACTCAGACCACGCGCGTTCGCTGAAGCATTGCTCATGATCACGATGTGCTGGCGCTATCATGGCGGGGCGACTGCCTTCTGTGAGCCGGTGTGGGTGTGTATAATCCGGCCAAACCAATTGTCAGGGTAGTTTCATGGACCGCTTGTTTGAATTTGTTGTTAATCACTACATTCTGGTGTCGCTGTTTGTGGCGTTCCTGCTGGCCATCATCGTGCTGGAATCGCGCCGGGGTGGTGCCAAGATCTCGGCCCAGGGCGCGGTTACGCTGATCAACAAGGATGAAGCGGTGGTGTTGGACATCCGCGATCGCAAAGACTTCAACGAAGGCCGCATTACCGGCTCGGTGAATATTCCGCTTAATAGTCTCAAAAGCCGCGTTAATGAGCTGAGCAAGCACAAAGACAAGCAGATTATCGTTGTTGACAAGATGGGGCAGCATGCCGCCATGGCGGTCAAGCAGCTCAATGCCGAGGGGTTCAGCAATGTGGTGCGTCTGAATGGTGGCATTACCGACTGGAAGGCCAGCAACCTGCCACTTGTGAAAAAGTAACAGGGCTTGATCTGAGTGGCGATCTGACGCACTGTTTCACATTACCATTCGGAACCTCGCAGTAGACTGTTCCGGCAGACGACGACATAACAACGGGCCTGGCCCCATAATACGGAAACGAAAGGACTGATCATGGCTGAGAATCAGCAAGCCGCAGGCAACGAAAACCAGAACCAACCACAGTTTGCCCTTCAGCGCATCTATGTGAAGGACCTGTCTTTTGAATCCCCCAACTCTCCGCTGGTTTTCCAGGAACAGTGGAAGCCTCAGGTGAACCTGGATCTGAACACCTCTCACAACAAGATCAGCGACAACCAGTACGAAGTGGTTCTGTCCCTGACCGTAACGGCCAAGGTTGGTGAGAAGGTGGCGTACATCGTCGAAATCCAGCAGGGCGGCGTATTCATGATCTCCGGCATTGAAGGCCCGCAGCTTGGCCAGATGCTTGGCGCCTACTGCCCGACGATTCTGTTCCCCTATGCCCGCGAAGCGATTGACGGCATTGTGAACAAGGGCAGCTTCCCCGCCCTGATGCTGGCTCCGGTTAACTTCGACGCGATCTATGCCCAGGCGCTCAAGCGCAAGCAGGAAGAAGCGGCGGGTGAAGCCAAGGAAGAGCAGACTCACTAAGCGCTGCTGCTCAACGAAAAAAAAACCGGCTTCGGCCGGTTTTTTTGTGGGTGATTACCTGGGGTTGGTCAGATCGAGCCCTCAAACCCAAGTTGCCGCCAGGCCTCATAAACCACCAGGGCGGCGGTATTGGAAAGGTTGAGGCTGCGACTTTCCGGACGCATGGGTACCCGAAGACGGTGTTCGGCGGGTAGCCCGTTGCGCACGTCTTCCGGCAGGCCCCGGGTCTCCGGCCCGAACATCAGGTAGTCACCGTCCCGGAACGCCACCTCGTGGTAATGGCGACTTCCCTTGGTGGTGAGACCGAACAGCCGCGAAGGCTGCTCGGTGGCCAGAAAGCTGGCGTAATCCGCATGGATCTTTACCGTAGCGTATTCGCTGTAATCCAGACCGGCCCGTCGCATCTGCTTGTCTTCCAGAGAGAATCCCAGGGGTTCAATCAGGTGCAGCTGACAGCCGGTGTTGGCGCAGAGCCGGATGATATTGCCGGTGTTTGGCGGTATCTCCGGCTCATACAGAACCACGTGCAGCATCAGCGCTCAACGGCCAGGGCCACACCCATGCCACCGCCAATACACAGCGTGGCCAGACCTTTCTTGGCATCGCGGCGGGTCATTTCGTGCAGCAGGCTGACCAGAATGCGGCAACCGGAAGCGCCAATCGGGTGGCCCAGGGCAATGGCGCCGCCGTTCACGTTTACCTTGGCGGTGTCCCAGCCCAGGTCCCGGTTGACGGAAATCGCCTGGGCGGCGAAGGCCTCGTTGGCTTCGATCAGGTCCAGGTCGTCAACAGTCCAGCCCGCCCGCTCCAGGCAGCGTTGGCTGGCCGGAATTGGGCCGGTACCCATGATGGTGGGATCCACGCCGGCATTGGCGTGGGCTTTGATGGTTGCCAGCGGGGTCAGGCCCAGCTCTTTCGCCTTGTCTGCGCTGCACACCATCACCACAGCAGCGCCATCGTTCAGGGAAGAGGCGTTGCCGGCGGTTACGGAGCCGTCTTTCTTGAAGGCCGGACGCAGTTTTCCGAGGCTGTCGCCGGTGACACCGTCGCGGGGGCACTCATCCTTATCCACCACCAGAGGGTCGCCTTTGCGCTGGGGAATGGTGACAGGGACAATCTGGCCGTCAAAGTAGCCGGCTTTTTGCGCAGCGACGGCTTTTTGCTGGGATGCGGCGGCAAAGGCATCCTGCTCGTCCCGGGTGATGCCGTATTTCTCAACGATGTTTTCAGCCGTGATACCCATGTGGTAATCGTTGAAGGCATCCCACAGGCCGTCGGTGATCATGGTGTCGATCATGCTCCAGTTGCCCATCCGCTGACCGTTACGGCTGTTGGGCAGTACGTGGGGCGCCTGGCTCATGCTTTCCTGGCCACCGGCCAGAATCATCTCGGCATCGCCGCACTGGATGGCCTGGACCGCCATGTGCACGGCTTTCAGGCCGGAGCCACAGACCTTGTTGATGGTGATGGCGGGCACTGAAGCCGGCAGGCCGGCATTGATGGCAGACTGACGGGCCGGGTTCTGGCCGCAGCCGGCGGTAAGCACCTGGCCGAGGATAACTTCATTGATCTGGTCGCCGGCGACGCCGGTTTCTTCCATCACAGCCTTGATCACGGCCGTACCCAGCTGGTCTGCACGCAGGCTGGACAGGCCACCACCGAAGCTGCCGATAGCGGTACGTTTGGCGGCAACAATAACAACATCACGCATGAGAACTCTCCGTTAGCCTGGGCGCCTGGTTGGGTGGCGCCCGTTTATAAGAATGGCAGGCATTGTAGCGGCAAAGCGCTTGCCGGCCAAAACAACGAAGGTCGGGGTTGTTCTGGTGCCGGTGATCACATATTCAGGCTGCGGCCGCCATCCACCGACAGTATCTGGCCGGTGACAAAGGGCGCATCGCATACCAGGTAGGCAATGGCACCGGCAATGTCGGCCGGATTACCGGTACGGGCCAGGGGCGTTTTATCGAGAATGGCCTTCTGGTGGGCTTCGTCCACGGCCGAATCGCCTTCCGGCCAGAGGATGGCGCCCGGCGACACGCCGTTCACCCGAACATCCGGCGCCAGATCTCTGGCCCAGGAGCGGGTCAGTGCCGCCAGCCCCGCCTTGCTGGCGCAGTATAGTGGGTGGTCCTTCAGTGGCTTCTCGCTGTAGATGTCGATCATGTTGATCACACTGCCCGATGCGGCTTTTAGCGCAGGCAGACACTGCTGGAGCAGGAAGAAGGGGGCTTTCAGGTTGGCGCCCAGTATCGTGTCCCAGTCCTGTTCGGAGGCGTCTTCGGTGGGGTTGGGGTAAAACACCGAAGCGTTGTTGACCAGCGCATCCAACTGCCCCCAGTGTGCACAGGCCTGTTCCGCCAGTTGCCGGAGCTGGTTCATGTCGGCGAGATCCGCGTGGTAACACACGGCGGATGCCGGGCGCTGCTGGTTCAGCTTGTCGGCCAGTGCCCGGGCCTGCTGTTCCCGGCCTCGGTAATGGATCACAACATTCCAGCCGCGAGCGTGCAGGGTTTCTGCTGTGTGGGCACCCAGGCGGTGGGCTGCGCCAGTGATCAGGGCGACGGGATAGGGCATGGGGTGTCTTTCCTTATTCGTGTGAGTTCAGTGCCTCAGTAATACGGGCCAGCCGCTCGTTCTGGATTGCCTCGCCCAGGGCTTTGCCGTGAATGCCTCTTTGCAGGAACGGGTGAGGGGTTACGCTCTGGGCCCTGCGTGCGGCCAGTTCCAGTTGCTGAACCACGTGGGCGCGTTCGTCCTGGAGGGTGCAGGCGAGGGTGCCCAGCAAAACGCCGAAACGATCGGGCCTTCGCCAGAAATCGGCTTTGTCCAGAAGTTCCATTGCCCGTTCCGGTGTTAGCCGGGCTTCAGGCGAGGCGTCGTTCAACCGAGCCATGAACAGACAGACCAGGTGGGTCAGATCCCGGCAGTCGTTGGGGCTTTTCATGGCTTTAGCCCTGGCAATGGCGTCTGGCTCGGGCACACCACTGAGCAAGGCGGCGTAATGCTGGGCGGTGGAACCCTGTTTGCGGTGGATGCACTGCAGGGCGCTGAGACCCTGGCGGAAACCCAGCTCATCGACCAATTCCGGGATCAGCACCTTCAGGGCGTCAAGCTCCCGAAGCACATCGAAGAACACGCCGGGAGCCTGTTCATGCAATGCCCTTTGGATTTCCTGCCATACCCGCTCTGGCACCAGATCCCCGAGTTCGCCGCTGGCGACCATCTCCCGCATCAGCGCCATGGTCTCCCGGCAGATGCTGAACCCGAGTGGCTGCAGGCGCGCGGCGAAGCGGGCGGTGCGAAGGATGCGCAGGGGATCTTCGGCGAAGGCTTCAGACACATGCCGAAGCTTTTTCTGTTCCAGGTCGGCATGGCCGTTGAACGGGTCCACCAGGTCGCCGTTCTCGGTTTCTGCCATGGCGTTGATGGTCAGGTCACGGCGGCGAAGATCGTCTTCCAGGGAGACATCCGGTGCACTGTAAACGCTGAACCCGTGGTACCCGCGCCCCTGCTTGCGCTCGGTCCGGGCCAGGGCGTATTCCTCGCCGGTGTCCGGATGCAGGAAAACCGGAAAATCCGCCCCTACCTGTTTGAAGCCTCGCTGGAGCATGTCTTCCGGGGTGGCACCAACCACTACCCAGTCCCGGTCTTTAACGCCCAGGCCGAGCAGCTTGTCGCGGACAGCGCCGCCCACCAGATAGGTTTGCATAATGCGGTTTGTTCCTGATTGCCATGAATGGGTAACGGGGATTATCCGGCCACGACCGGCCAGAGGCAAACAGGCAGCGTGAAATAAGAAAGCCCGGGCTGCGCAGGGCAGACCGGGCTTTTGCGGCCGGGGGCGTCGGCTTAGAAGGAGGTGCCGAGTTCCAGGGCTGCGCCGACATCGGCGCTGCTGTACAGGGCGCCGATATCCACGCGAACACCAATGATGTTCAGGCCGAGACCTGCGGTGAACTGAGTGTCTTCCTCGATGCCGTCGTTGTCGTCGTTACTGGCCAGGTTGTGGCGAACACCTGCGCGCAGCTGGGCGTAACGCCAGGCGTCGAATTCCGCGCCCAGGGCCAGCCACTGGGTATCGTCTTCATACCCGAAGGCTTCTTTCTTGGTCAGGTCCACTTCTGCCGTGATTACGTGGTAGTCGCTCTTGTGGGCGATACCTGCGGTGACCATCGGGTTGAGTTCGAGGGTGTATTTTTCTTCGCTCGGATGATTCTGGGCCGAATCCAGTTCCATCGGGATCAGGTTTTTGACGACGACGCCGGCGTTCCACTGGTTTTCAGCACCGAAGGCATAAGCAGCACCGATGTCCAGGTTGAAGCCGCTTTTGTCAGTTTCGTATTCGTCACTGTCGAAATCATCATCCTCGAAGTCTGAGATTTCTTCGGTGTACTGGAAGGTTTGTAGTTGCACGTATTTGGGGGAGACACCAAGCTGCAATGCGTTGCCATTAGAAAGCATAAACGAGTGAGCGATGCTGATGCCGGCTTCTGCTACTGCAGAGGCCAGGATTCTGCCGCGTGAGTTCAGCTCTGTATCAAGATCTGTAGTGGCGGGCGGGCGAACGCCATTAGCGATGTCATTTAGAAGGTCAAGGTCGTTTTCGTCCAGTTCACCGCGCACAGTCGCTGTCAGATTGGCGTTGGCGAAGAAGCCAAAGGACAAGGAGTTTGAGGGGATAGCAAGGCCAAGTCCCAAGCCTGCATTGGCACGCATGGTGTCGCGGTCAAAGGCTTCCAGGTTGTCTACGAGTTGCCGTGCTTTGGCCTGGGCATCGGCTTGATTGGAAAACTTCAGGTCCTCAAACTGCTCGATTTGGTCCTGGATATCATCAACCTGATCAATCACCTCTTCCTCATCGGCCGCACGCGCATTCACAGACGGCAGCATCAGGCCGAAATCGTCTGCCCAGCCGTGCTGTTCAGCAGCCATCATGGCCGGGTTGGCACTCGGTGCAGCAGAGGGATGGGCAACGGCGACGCCGGTTCCGCCCATGGCGAAGGAGCGGGCAGACATAAAGGCTTGCGGGCTTGCCAGTGCAGACGTGGTGGCAACAGACAGGCCGATGGCCAGGGACAGTTTGCTGAGGCGGTTTGCTTTCATGGGCGGTCCTGAGTTGGTTTTATTGCATGAACAAATCATTAAGTGTTTGAAAGGTTAGACCAGTTTATTTCGTGACACAGCGCACAACCGGTAACGGTTTGTTCTGTATGTGTAAATAAAGGCAGCTTTTTGCCGCTGGCATGGGCATGGAGTTGCGATGAACAATCGAAACCTTCGAAAGATCATTTGGTTGTGGAATCTGGCGTGATTCTTTCATGGTTCTGGTGAAAGTGTTTTCCGGAGACAAGATAATGACGTTGCGCTGGATCCTTGTTCCTGTTCTGGCTTTTGCCGTGGCCGCCTGCGCGCCGGTGGGCAGTTACCGGAGCGATCAGGCCAGGACTGAAACCTTTGAGCCCATTACGGTCCGGGTCAGTGGTTTTGGTACCTATGAGAATGTTCAGGCCGACCGGGTAAATACCCGTAAGCGCTTACTGGCTCGACGGGCTTCACAGCTGGACGCCTACCGGAACCTGGCCGAGCGGGTCTACGGTACCGTGATCTACGGCAGTTCCACGGTGAATGACTTCGTGTTGCAGAACGACAGTTTCCGCACCTATGTGGACAGCTACATTCGCGGCGCCCGGATGGTGGCGGTGAATGAGCATAGCGATGGCGTGGTGGAAACCGTGATGGAGCTGCGCCTGGAGCCGAGGTTCCGGGAGTGTGTGGCGAAGGTGGCGGACGATCAGGTGCAGGATGTCTGTGCCATTCCCATGCCCAGGCGGAATGATCGTGTAGGGGATGTTGAGGCCCGTCGCACAGATTCACTGTACTACCTGGATTAGGTCTGTTGATGAACGCCGTGATTGAACCGGTATCGATCCGGTGGGTTAGATTGCCATGATGAGATCAATGCTTTTGTTCTGGATGCTGAGTCTGTTCGCCGGGTTTGCCCATGGCGCGGTCCTTGAAGGCGTGGGGCATGCCAATATCCGGGAGAATAATCTGGATCAGGCCCGCACTGAGGCGCGTCAGGCCGCGATGCGCGACCTTGCGCTGCAATATCAGGCCAGGGTCAGTACCCGGGACACCATGGAGAACGGTCAGCTTGTGGGTTCTCATACCGAGCTGTCGGCCATGGCCCAGGTTCGGAATGCCACGATCGTGGATGAGTACCGAAGTGGCAATCTGCTGAGGGTGATTGTCCGGGCAGAGCTGTCGGATGCCGAAGGTAGCGCTGGCAGCTGCAAGGCCGGGCAGGCTTCCGGTTTGCGTAAACGGGTGGCGGTAACCGCGTTCCCGATCACCCGTCCGGAGCAGGGTGGCGGTGCGGCCCTGGATGACGCCGGCGAACAATTGCCGCGGGAGCTGGTGGCTCGCTTGCAACAACAGGGGCAATTGCAGGTGCTGGGGGCGACATCGTTACAGCTGTTCAGCAACCTGCCGGATGCGCCCACGTCTCAGAAAAACCCGGCCAGCAATCAGCTGACGAATGTGGTTCAGCTGGCCCGGGAACTGGGGGCGCAGTTTGTGGTGGCAGGTGTGATTCGGGATATTGGCCTGGCCGACCCCGGCGCCTGGGGCAGCTCAATTCTGGATCGCATGCAGCGAGGTATCGGGATGGCCGACACTTCGCGCCGGTTTGAGGCCGAAGTGATGGTGTTTGATGGCTTCAGCGGTTCCCCGGTCTTCCGGCAGCGGTTTGAAACCTCGGCACGGTGGCAGCCGGATGGCAGTGGTACCGGAGGTTTTGCCTCGGCGGGCTTTGAAGGTTCCGAGTGGGGGCAGGCGGTTGAAGGTGTCATTGCCGAGATGACCGCCGCCGTCAACAATGCTCTGGCCTGTCAGCCATTCATGGCCCGGATAACCCGTGTGGATGGCAACCGGGTGACCCTCGCCTCCGGCGCAACGGCGGGGCTGCGACCGGGGGATGAACTCGATCTGTACCGCAGCCAGCGATACTTTGATTCACTGGATGGTACGCCTGAGCTGTCCGATACCGGGGTGACGCTGACACTGGACAACGTGCATCCGGATTTCAGTAACGGGCGAATCCCCACGGAAGGTGGCCTGATCAACGTTCAGCGCGATGACCTGGCCATTATCTGGTAAGTCTCAGGCGGCCTCGGCCGCCGCAATATCCCGGATCTTGCCGACCATGGCTCGCAGGCCGTTGCCCCGGGTGGGGGAAATATGGCGGAACAGATCCAGCTGCTCGAACAGCTCGTCGATATCGGTGGCCAGCAGTTCTCGAGGCGTCTTGCCGTTCAGGGCCACCAGAATGATGGCGGCCAGGCCGCGCACAATCATGGCATCGGAATCGATCAGCAGGAACAGTTTGCCGCTGTCCTCATCGTAACGATGAATCAGCCATACCTGGCTCTGACAGCCGTGGACGTAGTTTTCTTCAACTCGCTCATCATCGGGAAAACCTGGCAGTTGCTTGCCCAGGTCGATGATGTAGGCGTAGCGTTCTTCCCAGTCGTCCAGAAACTCAAACGCATCCAGAACGTCTTCAAGGGTGGTGTCTTTGCCCAGGGGATTGTTCAGAAATTGTTCCTTGCTGGCGGTCATAGCATTCCCAGTTCAAGTTTGGCTTCGTCGGTGAGCATATCGTTGTTCCAGGGCGGATCAAAGGTCAGCTCAACGGTAACCTTGTCCACATTGGGTACATGCTCCACCTTGCGCTTCACATCGTCGGTGATTACCGGCCCCATGCCGCAGCCAGCCGCGGTCAGGGTCATTTTGATGTAAACGTGATTGCCGTCTTCTGTGCCGTTCTCAATCCGGCATTCGTAAATCAGGCCCAGGTTGACTACGTCCACCGGGATTTCCGGGTCGTAGCAGTTACGCAGCGCTTCCCATACCTGGTTTTCGTTGATGGTGCCGTCTTCCGGGGTCTCGAAGCTGCTTTCCAGCGGCTGCTTGCCCAGGGCATCGGCGTCGTGGCCTTCAATGCGGGCAAGATTGCCGTTGACCGCCACGGTGAAGCTGCCGCCGAGGGACTGGGTAATGGTCACAAAGGTGTCTGACGGAATCATGATTTCCGTTCCGGCAGGTACCAGGCGGGCTTCCACTTCGCGTTTGGTCAGGACGACTTCGCGTTCTTGCATGTTTGATCAGTCCTATCTTTGTGCTTTACGCCACCGTGAAGCTTTCACCACAGCCGCACTCAGCGGTGGCGTTGGGGTTGCGGAAGCGGAACAGGGAGTTCACACCCTCGGTGACAAAGTCGATTTCGATGCCGTTCACCAGTGGCAGGTGTTCCTGCTTTACGAACACATCCACGCCGTCGATGGTAAAAATACGGTCATCGGATTCCGGTGTTTCTACCCACTGGGTTTCGTACTTGAAACCGGAACAGCCACTTTTTTTGATGGCCAGGCGAATGCCTTTGGCTTCCGGTTTCTTGTCCAGTTGTTTGCGAACGTGTTTGACCGCCGTCGGGGTCATGGTCACGTTCACATCGCTTGGGGTGAAGACTTCGGCTGTCATGTTTCCACCTCCTCAGGCAAACAGGCGCTGGATCTTTTGCAGGCCGGTAAACAGTTTCTCGACCTCTTCCAGCGTATTGTAGAACGCAAACGAAGCCCGGGCTGTACCGGGTACTCCGTAGAAATCCATCAATGGCATGGCGCAATGGTGGCCGGTGCGGATGGCGATGCCTTGCTGGTCCAGCAGGGTGCCGATGTCGCTGGGGTGCAGGCCGGCAATCTTGAACGACATCACCGGTACCTTATTGGCGGCGGTACCGATGATCTCCATGCCTGGCACGGTTTCGACCAGTTCATTGGCCCGGCGTAGCAAGGCATCCTCTGCTGCTTCCATGGCCTTTCGGTTCAGCGAGTTCAGATAGTCGATGGCGGCGCCCAGGCCCACTGCTTCGGCAATAGCCGGGGTTCCGGCCTCGAATTTGTAGGGCAACACATTCCAGGTGGTTCGCTCGAACGATACCCGCTCAATCATTTCGCCACCGCCCTGATAAGGCGGCATTTCTTCCAGCAGTTCGGCGCGGCCATAAAGCACGCCAATGCCCGTGGGCCCGAACAGCTTGTGGGAAGAGAATGCATAGAAGTCACAGCCCAGGGACTGAACGTCCGGCTGGAAGTGGGGCACCGCCTGGGCGCCATCCACCAGGGTCAGTACCCCCTGTTTTTTCGCCTGTTCAATCAGGGGCGCAATTGGGTTGACGGTGCCCAGCGCGTTGGACACGTGGGTGATCGCCAGCACCCGGGTGCGCTCGTTCAGCAGGCTGTTGAACGAATCCAGATCCAGCTCGCCTTGCGGTGTCACCTGGATGGGCACAACCCTGGCACCGGTGCGCTCGGCCACCATCTGCCAGGGCACAATGTTGGCGTGGTGTTCCATGTGGCTGACCAGAATCTCATCGCCGGCTTTCAGGCGCGGGGCCAGGCCATTGGCCACCAGGTTGATGGCTTCGGTGGTGCCTCGGGTCCAGATGATTTCTCGGGTGCTGGACGCGTTCAGAAACTGGCGCACGGTTTCCCGGGCACCTTCAAACGCAGCCGTCGCACGATCACCCAGGGTATGGGCGCCACGGTGCACATTGGAGTGCATCTCGCGGTAATAGCGATCCATGGCATCCAGCACGGACTGTGGCTTTTGCGCCGACGCGCCGTTGTCCAGATACACCAGCGGCTTCCCGTTGATCTCCTGATTGAGAATCGGGAAGTCACGGCGAATGGCTTGCACATCAAACACCATTGACTGGGTGTTGTTTGCCATGGACAGATCAGTCATGCCCCTCAGGCCTCCTGAAAGGTTTGCTCAAAGAAATCACTTAACCGCGCCTGGGCGGTTTCACGCACGGCTTCCACCGGAATCTGTTGCACCAGTTCGTTAATGAACGCCATGGTGAGCAGAACATTGGCCTGCCGGCGGCCGATCCCGCGCGATACCAGGTAGAACACGGAGGTCTCGTCCAGCTGACCGATGGTGGCGCCGTGCGCACACTTCACATCGTCGGCGTAGATTTCCAGTTCCGGTTTGGTGTCAATCTCTGCCCCGTTGGACAGCAGCAGGTTCTTGTTGTTCATATCCGCATTGGACTTCTGGGCGTCCTGGTGGATATGAATCCGGCCGTTGAACACGGCATGGGACTGGTCGGCTGCAATATTGCGATAGGTCTCTTCGCTGTTGCAGTGGGCCGCGACATGGTCAATAGACGTGTGGTTGTCGTAGTGCTGTTTGCCCTGGGTAACCACCACGCCATTGAGCTTGGTTTCCGCGCCTTCGCCTTCAAGCCGCACCTGCAGATCGTGCCGGCGCAGGGGGCCGCCAAAACCAACGCAATGGCTCTCGAAGCGCGAGCTGCGTTGTTGCAGTACCCCGGTAGCGCCAATGTGCTGAACATTCTCGCCTTCCATGTTCAGGCGGATGCTGGTGACGTTGGCGCCATCGGCCAGACTGAATTCGGTTACTGTGCTGACCAAGGCGGATGCTTCACCACTGGAGGTGTATTCCTCTACCAGAGTCAGCTGGCTGTTGGCGCCGGCTTCCACGTAGATACGTGGATAGGCGGAGCCGCTGGCGTCAGCGCTGGTTTCATGGATGATGAACAACGGCTGATCCAGCACCGCGCCGGGTTTCAGGCGAATGAACAGGCCATCTTCGAAGCGCGCCCCGTTCAGGCGGGCGAATTGAACCTGGTCGTGATTCAGGGTGCTGCCCAGTTTTGCAGACAGGGCTTCAGCTTCGTCGTTAGCCAGATCGTTGAAGCTCAGGATCTCGATACCGTCGAGATCCGGATACTCGCTGGCTTCAGGAATCATCACGCCGTTGATGAAAACCACTTTGTAGCCGGGCACAGCGAGACTGTTGCCGGTCTTGCCTTCGGCCGGCAGGGAAATGGCCATATCGTCGGCCAGCTTCAGGTACTTGCTGGAGTACTTCCAGTTCTCGGTCTTGCGAGTAGGCAGCGGCATATCCACCAGCGCGCTGGCCCGCTCCTTGCGCAGCGCCAGCAACGGCTCCGGCAGGGATTCCCCGGCCGGGTGCAGGAAGGCACTGGAAAGCATGGGTACAGATTTCATTCCACGGCCTCCTGATCAGTTGCTGGTGTCGTCGTCTTTAATGCCCAGCCAGCCGTAACCTTTTTCTTCCAGTTCCAGGGCCAGTTCACGACCGCCCGACTTGATGATCTTGCCACCAGCCAGTACGTGCACATAATCCGGAACAATGTGGTTCAGCAGGCGCTGGTAGTGAGTGACCATCAGAATGGCGCGGTCTTCCGAGCGCAGGGCATTCACGCCATCGGAAACCACTTTCAGGGCGTCGATGTCCAGGCCGGAATCGGTTTCGTCCAGAATCGCCAGTTTGGGCTGCAGCAGCAGGGCCTGCATGATCTCGTTACGTTTCTTCTCGCCACCGGAGAAGCCTTCGTTCACGCCGCGTTTCAGGAAGGCGGGGTCCAGATCTACCTGTTTGGAAACTTCCTTGGCCAGTTTCATAAACTCGGCCGCGTTCATCTCGTCCTGGCCCTTGTGCTTGCGCATGGCGTTCACGGCGGTGCGCAGGAACTGCAGGTTGCTCACGCCCGGGATTTCAACCGGGTACTGGAAGGCCAGAAAGATGCCTTCGCGGGCGCGTTCTTCGGTTTCCAGATCCAGGAGGTTGTCTCCGTTCAGGGTGACTTCGCCCTTGGTGACTTCAAATGCGTCGTTGCCTGCCAGAACCTGTGACAGGGTACTCTTACCGGAACCGTTCGGGCCCATGATGGCGTGAACTTCCCCGGCCTTGATCTCCAGGTTAATGCCCTTGAGGATTTCTTTGCCCTCAACGGAGGCGTGCAGGTTTTTGATACTCAGCATTTGTAGATGTCTCTCTATATCCTGAATTTCGATCTATAAATTCGTACCCTTCGATGCCCCAATAACGTTCGGGACAGCGAGCGGGGGAGCTTTCCGGGATCGTCAAAATCAGGGATGATTTTGTCGAGCGTACAGGGATGTATTTACAGCGTATCCCGGAAAGCTCCCCCGCTCGCTGGCCTCCTCCGAGGCCAGCGGGGCATAGCGTTTAACCAACGGACCCTTCAAGGCTCACTTCCAGTAGCTTGCCAGCCTCAACCGCAAACTCCATCGGCAGCTCCTTGAACACCTCTTTACAGAAGCCGTTGACAATCATGGACACCGCCTGCTCAGGGTCGATGCCGCGTTGACGGCACAGGAACATCTGCTCGTCGCTGACCTTGGAAGTGGTCGCCTCGTGTTCCACGATGGCCGACTTGTTCTTGCTCTCGATGTACGGGAAAGTGTGCGCGCCGCAGCGGTCGCCGATCAGCAGCGAATCACACTGGGTAAAGTTACGCGCGCCCTCTGCGCCCGGGCCGAATTTCACCAGGCCGCGGTAGGCGTTGGAGCTCTTGCCGGCGGAAATACCCTTGGAGATGATGGTGCTGCGGGTATTCTTGCCCAGGTGGATCATCTTGGTGCCGGTATCGGCCTGCTGGTAATTATGCGTCAGCGCGACAGAGTAGAACTCGCCAACGCTGTTCTCACCGCGCAGTACACAGCTCGGGTACTTCCAGGTGACGGCGGAGCCGGTTTCCACCTGGGTCCAGGAAATCTTGGAGTTCTTGCCGATACAGGCGCCGCGCTTGGTCACGAAGTTATAGATACCACCCTTGCCGTTTTCATCACCCGGGTACCAGTTCTGTACGGTGGAGTATTTGATCTGGGCGTCGTCCAGAGCCACGAGTTCAACCACGGCCGCGTGCAGCTGGTTCTCGTCGCGCATGGGTGCGGTACAGCCTTCCAGGTAGCTTACGTAGCTGCCTTCGTCGGCGATAATCAGGGTGCGTTCGAACTGGCCGGTGTTGGCGGCGTTGATGCGGAAGTAGGTAGACAGCTCCATGGGACAACGCACGCCCTTGGGTACGTACACGAAGGTGCCGTCAGAAAAGACCGCCGAGTTCAGGCCTGCAAAGAAGTTGTCGCCGTGGGGTACCACGGTGCCCAGGTATTTCTGGACCAGTTCCGGATAGTCGCGGACGGCTTCGGAAATAGAGCAGAAGATCACGCCGGCCTTGGCCAGCGGCTCTTTGAAGGTGGTGGCTACGGAAACCGAGTCAAATACTGCGTCCACGGCAACGCCGGCCAGTTTTTCGCGCTCGTGCAGGGGAATGCCCAGCTTTTCGTAGGTTTTCAGCAGCTCCGGATCCACTTCATCCAGGCTTTGTGGCATATCCTCTTTGCGCTTGGGCGCGGAATAATAGGAAATCGAGTTGTAGTCGACTTTCGGGTAGCCGACATGAGCCCAGTTCGGCTCTTCCATTTCCAGCCAGCGACGATAGGCTTTGAGGCGCCATTCCAGCATCCATTCCGGCTCTTTCTTTATGGCGGAAAGGCGGGCAATGACGTCTTCGTTCAGGCCGGGTTCGAACGTGTCGGCTTCGATTTCAGTCACGAAACCGTGTTCGTATTCCCGTTTGATCAGCTCTTTCACCTCGTTGTCGGTGGTCGCCATGATCGTCGCTCCGTAATTCTCTCATCCAGGGCTTGCGCCCTTTGTGTCATCGGCAGCCCCTATTGGGCTGGCGGATGGGTGTATTCGATTTGCTGTTGTCGCAGTGGTCGCTCTCTCCGTGAGTACGCCCTGCAATCGGTTTTTGGATGACGGGAGGGGCTGCTGGCCGGTTTCCCGTTGCTTCTGGCGAGCGATTATACAATACCAGAGTAAAATAGTCAGGTATTAAATCGGTTGTGTAGGGATTATACCTTAATCGGCCTTTGGGGCACTAAGGGGGGCGTACAGATCGCCCACTCGAGTTTAACGGCCGGCGTTTTCGGGAAAAATCTTGGTCAGATAGGTGAAGTCCAGTTTTTCCGGCACGTTCGCGGGTTTAGGAATTTTGACGATGTGGCCGCTGCCTGGTGCGCACTCCATGGCCTCGCCGTGGCGGTTTTCCATCGTGTTGGCAGAGAATCGCAGGTTGCCGGCCGGGGTGATGAGCTCCAGCTGGTCGCCGGGGGCAAATTTATTTTTTACGTCGATGGTGAGCCACCGGTCATCCGCGTCGGCAATGGTGCCTACCACCTGCTGGGTGCCGAGATACGAGGAGCCCTGTTCGTAGGTCTGGTATTCCTGGGGCACGTGCCGGCGCAGGAAGCCTTCGGTGTAGCCGCGGTTCGAGAGGGCTTCGAGTTCGTCCATCATGTGCATGTCGAAGGGTTTGCCGGCGAGAGCGTCGTCGATGGCTTTCCGGTATACCTGGGTGGTGCGGGCTACATAGTAGGTGCTTTTGGTGCGACCTTCGATTTTCAGAGAGTGAACGCCCATCTTGACCAGTTCCGCTACGTGCTGGACGGCGCGCAGGTCTTTGGAGTTCATGATGTAGGTGCCGTGTTCGTCTTCGTAGGCCGGGATGAAGCCGCCGGGGCGATTGGGTTCTTCCAGCAGGATTTCTTTGGGCTCGCAGGTTTCCACCGCATCTGCAGAGGTGGCGATCAGATCGCCGGTCTGGTCATGGCTGTGCTGGACTTCTTTATAGTTCCAGCGGCAGGCGTTGGTGCAGGCGCCCTGGTTGGCGTCTCGATGGTTCATGTAGCCAGACAGCAAGCAGCGGCCGGAGTAGGCCATGCACAGGGCGCCGTGTACAAACACTTCCAGTTCCATCGCGGGGACTTTTTCGCGGATTTCGCGGATTTCCTCCAGGCCCAGTTCCCGGGACAGGATCACTCGGCTGATGCCCTGGCGGCGCCAGAATTCCACGGTGGCCCAGTTGACCGCGTTGGCCTGAACCGACAGGTGGATGGGCTGATCCGGCCATTTCTCCCTTACCAGCATGATGAGGCCGGGGTCAGACATGATCAGGGCGTCGGGTTTCTGTTCAATGACCGGCTCCAGGTCTCTCAGGTAGCTGCGCACTTTATTGTTATGGGGTGCAATGTTGGAGACCAGATAGAACTGTTTTCCCAGTTCGTGTGCTCGTTCAATGCCGGCGCCCAGGGCTGCAACGTCTTTGAAACTGTTGTTCCTTACTCTCAGCGAATATCTCGGCTGGCCGGCATAGACGGCATCTGCGCCATAGGCGAAGGCGGTTTCTAGATGTTCGGGGGTGCCGGCGGGAGCAAGCAGTTCCGGGGTGGTCATGGTGTCTCCGGGTATCAACTGAAAAGCGGATGGATGCAGGTAGGGCATTCTGAAAGCGGGCATTGTGCCGCAAATAATCCGGTGCGCCATTGATCTTGCTCAAAGGTCGTATTGATTGATTTCGGCTAACATGTGTACGCTGATGGAGTTGGCAGTTTGGGCCAGGACGATAGGCAGGAGGAACCAGCATGGCATCAGAGCCATTAAGGCCTGAAAATTCAAAGCGTTCGCTGAGTATGAGGGTCAGCAAGCTGATCCGGATTCAGTTGGAGCGAGGGAAAGTAGGTGTCGAGACGGTGGCCGGGCAGTTGAATATGAGCCGGTATACGTTGCACAAGAAGTTGCGCCAGGAGGGGCTGACGTTTGCGGCTCTGCTGGAGCAGGTTCGTCGGGAGCAGGCGATCACCTATATGAAAGATAAATCCAAGCCGCTGGTGGAAATTGCCGAGCAGCTCGGATTTTCGGAATTGAGCGCCTTCAGCCGGGCGTTCAAGCGCTGGATGGGAACGCCGCCGGCTGAATACCGCTCGCTTCGCTTGTCCTGATCAGACTTTCTTGAAGATCAGGGTGGCGTTGGTGCCGCCAAAGCCGAAGCTGTTGCTCATTACCAGGTTCAGATTCTGGTTGTCCATGCGTTCACGCACGATCGGGTAGCCTTCGGCGCCTTCGTCCAGGGTCTGGATGTTGGCGGACGGGGCAATAAAGCTCTCCCGCTGCATGATCAGGCTGTAAATGGCCTCATGTACGCCCGCGGCACCCAGTGCGTGGCCACACAGGGGTTTGGTGGAGCTCAGTGGCGGGATCTTGTCGCCAAAGGTTTCCTTGAGCGCTTTCAGTTCGGTTACATCACCGGCCGGCGTGCTGGTGCCGTGGGTGTTGATGTAATTGATCTCGCCGTCGATGTTGGCCATAGCCTGCTTCATGCATCGAATGGCGCCTTCACCGCTGGGTGCAACCATGTCAGCGCCGTCGGAGGTGGCGCCAAATCCGACCAGTTCCGCCAGGATGGTGGCACCGCGGGCTTCCGCGTGTTCCAGGGATTCCAGTATCAGCGTACCGCCGCCACCGGAAATCACGAAACCGTCACGGTCGGCGTCATAGGTGCGCGAGGCCTGTTCCGGCGTGTCGTTGTACTTGGTTGACAATGCGCCCATGGCGTCGAACATCAGGCTCAGGGTCCAGTGGATGTCTTCCCCGCCGCCGGCCAGCATGACGTCCTGGCGGCCGAGGGCGATCTGATCGGCAGCGTGGCCGATGCAGTGGGCGCTGGTGGCGCAGGCAGAAGTGATGCCGTAGTTGATGCCGGTAATGCCAAAGGCGGTGGTGATGGATGCGTTGATGGCGCTACCCATGGTGCGGGGTACCCGGTACGGGCCCACCCGGCGAAGGCCTTTGTCGCGGTGAGTGTCGATGGCGTCCAGCAGTTCGACGGTGGATGCGCCACCTGTACCAAATACGGCGCCGGTGGTATTTGCACGCAGCTGCTCGTCGGTCAGGCCGGCCTGCTCAATGGCCTCTTTGGCGGCCAGGTAGCAATAGCCGGCGGCAGGGCTCATAAAGCGCCAGATCTTGCGGTCGATCAGTTCTGACAGGTTCAGGTCGATCTTGCCGGCGACGTGGCTGCGCAGGCCTTTGTCCCGGGCTTCTTCGCTGAAAGCAATGCCAGAGCGGGATTCGCGAAGTGACTGGGCCACTTCTTTCTGGTTGGTTCCAAGGCTGGAGACGATCCCCATGCCGGTAACTACAACGCGACGCATTGTGCTAACTCCTAAAAGTCATCAGTCGATGTGAACAGGCCGACCCGAAGGTCTTTGGCGGTGTAGATTTCCCGCCCGTCCACTTCCATACGGGCATCCGCGATGGCCATGGTCAGTTTGCGGCGAATCAACCGCTTGATATCCAGATAGTAGGTGACCTTTTTGTTCTCCGGCAAAACCTGTCCGAAAAACTTCACCTCTCCGGCCCCCAGAGCACGCCCCTTGCCTTCACCGCCACTCCAGGCCAGGAAGAAGCCGACCAGCTGCCACATGGCATCCAGGCCGAGGCAGCCGGGCATTACCGGGTCGCCCTCAAAATGCACTTTGAAAAACCAGAGATCCGGGTTGATATCCAGTTCGGCCACCAGGCTGCCTTTGCCATATTCGCCGTCATCGGCTCCGATGTGGGTAATACGGTCGACCATCAGCATTTCGTCGATGGGCAGGCGCATGGCGCCCGGGAACAGCTGGCCGTGGCCGCAGCGGATCAGGTCTTCTTTGTCAAAGTGATCAGGATACATGTTGCCTGTGTCTCTGTTGCAAAATGATTTCTTCTACTTTAGCGCCTGTTCTGGGAACGGCTATTGACCTTTAGTGGATGATTGCCGCCCAGAAGTTCCCCGGACCCGCAGCCAGAGCCGGTTGATGGTCATCAAGGCCAAGTTTTGTCCGGTTTGATACTTTCGTCGAATCTGTGAAGTTCGCCATATTTGGGAGGGCCTATGTCTGCAGATGAGGAATTCATCGATGGACAAATCCGGTTCGAGGCGGGCCGGGTATTGGTACACCTGGAACGGTTGCTGGAACATCCTCCGGAGGCTGTCTGGAATATGCTGACCGATTCGGTGCATTTGGCCAACTGGTTGGCTGCCGGGTCTCTGGAGGCTCGTGAAGGTGGCCGGGTTCAGCTGGATTTTGGCAACAGTGGCATGCCCATCGACTGTACCATTACCGCCTGCCGGCCTCACCGGCTGTTGTCCTACTCCTGGAGTTCCGGAGATGCCCCTGAGCGGCCGCTGACCTGGGAATTACTGCGGGAAGGAGTCTGTACCCGGCTTTGCCTGACGCTGTCGTTGCCGGACGATGAGGTGGTGCCTATTGCCTGCGCCGGTTGGGATGCCCATCTGGAAATGCTGATGGCAGCACTGGAGGGCATCAGCATTCACTTTCCGGCAGCCCGGTTCCGTGCGGCCCGATCCCATTTTGAAAAGCTGCTGAAAGAGAAAATGGCGGCCTGAAGTCCTGCCGCCGAAAACAGAAAGGCCGGCTCGGTTACGCCCCGAGCCGGCCTTTTCGTATCTGGCACTGGATCAGCCTTCGCGCCCGTCTGGCCGGGGGCTGGCCAGAATGCCGGTGTAACGCACCAGGAACAGGCCATAGGCCAGCATCCACAGCAGGGTGCTGGTGCCAATGCCGGGGTGCCAGGGAATCAGGTTGAAGGCGGTCAATACCCGAATAACCGCAGCGAGCTGGATGGCCACGAACGCCAGGACCATGCCCTTTGGCAGCACCAGCGGGCGGCCGGTGTGGCCCAGTGACACGCGAGCAATCACGCCCAGAATCAGGCAGGCGATGGCGCCGGTACCGGCGGCATGGCTCCAGGCATTGGTTGGCCATCCGGCCACCAAAGAGCCTGCCAGCAGAATCAGTGCAACCGGCACCCAGAGAATGGACAGGTGCAGAATCCAGAGCAAGGGATCTTTGCGCACCAGCCAGCCTTTCCAGTTATACAGGCGCACCAGCATCAACGATGCAGCAACCACCGCAATGACGGCGGTGACGGTTTGCCAGCCCGTCACCAGGGATGCCATCAGCAGGATCATGGAGAACAGTGCCGCCATATCCAGTGCCGGAATCATCCTGACTGCCTCGGCATTGCCGCCACGCTGGCGAAGCCATCCGGCTGAGAACGCAGGGGTAATCCGGCCTCCGATGATGCTGATCAGCGCCATGGCCATGATCAGTGCTCCGTAGCTGAACGCCATATTCAGGCGGGTAACAAAGCCGATCTGCATCAGCCAGAGCAGCCCGAGGACAAGCAGAATCATCAGCTGCCGCTTCTGGCGGGCTTTCCACACTCGCCAGCCGGCATCGATCATCACCAGGGGCAGGAACGCCAGATTTACGCCCTGTACCAGCCAGTCCGGCAGGTTGCCACCAAAGGCCAGCAACAGGCGACCGGCCAGCCAAACGCTCCAGAGACCTGCAAGCAGTGCACCGTGGGTTCGGTTGGTCTGGGTCCAGACGCACACGGCGGTGAGCAGAAAGCCTGCGATGGCGGCAGACAAAAATCCGAACAGCATTTCATGCTGGTGCCAGAACAGGGCGGGCAGGGCCAGTGGCAGTTGAACCACGCCGGTGACTTCCAGGACCCATACCGGGATGGCAACAATGGCCAGTACCGTCATGGAAAGGAAAAAAATCCGGAAAGGATAGGAAAAGAGTTGGCTGAGGCTGGCAGACGCCCGTTCAGGGGAAGTCGGTATGGCCTGCATAGATGTCTCCCATATACATGTATTCTGGGTATATGTTAAACCTTCGCGCCTGTATTAACCATACCTGCTTGGGGGTAGTTTGCGTACAATGGCCGCAACCCGTTTGTTAACAAAGGAACTTCCATGACGTCGTACATTATCCTGAAGCACCTGCACATGACCACCGCCTACCTAACCATCACGCTGTTTGCCCTGCGGCTACTGCTTGATGCGGTCGGGCGACCAGGCTGGCGCCAGACGCCGCTACGGTTCATTCCCCACATCAATGACACCATCCTTCTGGTCGCGGCCATTGCGCTGGTGTTTGTGGCCGGTTATGCCTCTGCCATGCCCGGTTGGCTGATCACCAAGATCGTGTTGTTGTTCGGTTACATCATTGCCGGGGTGTTTGCGCTGAAAACCACTGTGGGCAAGCCCGCACGCATTGTGGCGGCGGTACTTGCCCTGGTGCAGGTGACGGCTATTTTCCATCTGGCCATGGCCAAGCCATTCTGAATCAGCGTTTCTCGCTGACCTGCTTCGTCAGTTCCTGCAGCTGTTCCTGTACAGCCCGGAGCTGACGGGCAATCTCATCCCGCTCATCGTGGGCCTTCTGGGCCTGTTTGGCGTTCTGCTCCTCGCTCATTACCTCCAGTATCGCCCCGATCATCATGTTCAGGAACACAAAGGCCGTCAGGAAGATAAAGGTCAGGTAGTACAACCAGCTCATGGGATAGTCTTCCATGGTGGCATACATCACGTCGGTCCAGTCCTCAAAGGTGGCAACCCGGAACAGTGTGAGCATGGCGATGGCGACATCGCCCCAGAGTGTTTCGTCAACGCTGGCGAAGAACATGGAGCCCATGGCAGCGTAGATGTAGAAGATGATGAACATCAGCAGGGCAATGTAGCCCATGCGCGGAATAGCTTTCAGTAACGAGTTGATCAGAAAGCGCAGCTCGGGCACCACTGATACCAGTCGAAGCACCCGGAATACGCGCAGTAACCGGCCCAGCAATACCGCCTCGGAATTGTCCAGAGGGATCAGGCTGCCGATCACCACGATGGTGTCGAACAGGTTCCAGCCATCCATGAGAAAGCGGCGTTTGAGTGGGCAGGCGGCGAACCGGAACAGGATTTCCACCAGAAAGAACAGGGTGATGGCGTTGTCCATCACCGACAGGCTCTGTTCCACCAATGGTGGCAGATCATAGGTTTTGGCGCCGATGGTCAGGGCAGACAGAATGATGATGGCGATAACAACAGTCTGGAACACCTTGCTCGATTCAATGCGCTTGAGCTGGGCAAAGCTGCTGGCGGGATTCATGTCCATGGACATCTCGACGGCTCCGGGAGAATTGAAACGCGGCAATTCTAAAGCTACGGAGCCGGTGGTGGTAGGCCTGTGATCTGAGTTTAATCGACCAGGTGGAGGATTTGCTGCCACTCGGCATCGCTGACCGGCATGACCGAGAGTCGGCTGCCTCTGCGTACCAGAGCCAGTTCACTGAGCTCTGGCATGGCTTTGAGTGAGTCCAGGGGGATCAACGCCGGCAATTTCCGTTCAAACTGCAGGTCGACCGCTTGCCAGCGAGGTTTTTCTGCGGTGCTTTTCGGGTCGTAGTAGGGAGACTCCGGGTTGAACTGGCTTGGGTCCGGGTAGGCGGATTTCACTACGCGAACAATACCGGCAATGCCTATGCGCTTGCAGCTGGAGTGATAGATAAAGACGAGATCTCCCTCCTGCATCTGCGCCAGGAAGTTGCGGGCCTGGTAATTGCGCACACCATCCCAGGGAATAACACCCTCAGGCTGACGGGCAAAATCATCAATGCCGCATTCAGAGGGTTCGGTTTTAACCAGCCATTTTGCCACCAGCGGGACTCCACTCGATCATTGTCGGGCCAGTATACAAAAAAGCCCCGCAGGCGGGGCATAAAGCACGAAACGGTGGCCGGGGCATTTACCCGTGTTGGTCGGAGTTCCGCATGGCGGCATCTGCTACCGGATGACGGTTCATGGGATAGAACAGCTGCGGGGAGGCCAGTTCCGGCAGATCGGTCTGCTCGGTCTGGGCCGCCCATTCCACCCGTTCCGCTTTGCGGATGGCGTAGTGCATCCAGGCCAGGGCTGCTGCCACAATGGCGAACATCAGCATGAAGCAGCTTTGCCAGATGCCGGTTATGTCGTTCAGCACACCAAAGGTGAGTGGCAGGATGAAACCACCGATGCCCCCGATCATTCCTACCACGCCGCCGACGGCCCCCACATGCATCGGGTAGTACACCGGAATGTGTTTGTAGACGGCCGCCTTACCGAGCGACATGAAAAAACCGAGGATAAAGGTGAGCACCACGAACATGGGCAGGCTCATGGCCAGCGTGAAATTGATATCTCCCTCGATGCCATGCACCACATAGCGGGTGGGCGGATAACTGAGTAGGAAGGTACAGACTACCGAGGCAATGAATGTCCAGTACATCACTCGTCGGGCGCCGAAGCGGTCCGACAGCCAGCCCCCGAGGACGCGGAACAGGGATGCCGGGATGGTATAGAGCGCGGCGATCATGCCGGCGGTTTTGATGTCCAGGCCATAAACGCCGATCAGGTAATGGGGAAGCCAGAGCGCCAGGGCAACAAAGGCGCCGAACACAAAAAAATAGTACAGGGCAAAGCGCCACACCCGAAGTTCCCGGAGCGGTGCCATCTGTTCGGCAAACGATTTCTGTTCGGCGCTGCGGCGTTGTTCGGCCAGCGGGTCGGTTTTTGCCAGTAACAGGAAGGCAATGCCCATGATGGCCAGCACCGTGGCGTATATCTGCGCGGTTTTCTCCCAGCCGAAGGCCACCAACAGAAACGGGGCGCCGAAGTTGGTCACGGCAGAACCGACGTTGCCGGCGCCGAAAATCCCCAGTGCGGTGCCCTGTTTAGCCGGTTCAAACCAGGCTGCGGTATAGGCCACCCCGACTATGAAAGCGCCGCCCGCCAGGCCCACTCCGAGGGCCCCGACCAGCATCATGGCGTAGGTCGTAGCAAAGGTCAGCAGGTAAACACAGGCCGCGGTGGTCAGCATCAGGATGCCGAACACCCAGCGCCCGCCATAACGGTCGGTCCAGATGCCCAGGAATAAACGGCTGATGGAGCCGGTAAGAATCGGCGTGGCCATCAGCAATCCCAGCTGGGTGTCGGACAGCGCCAGCTCTTCACTGATGCGAATGCCGATGATGGAAAAGATGGTCCAGACGGCAAAACACAGGGTGAAGGCGAAGGTCGAAAGGCCCAGCGCCCGATATTGCTGAGCTTTGGCGGGCATGCTCGTCATGGTCTCTCCTGGCCGGAAAATACTCCTCTGAAACCATACCAAAAAGCCGAATTTTCGGGCCGGCGCATTGGAGGTACCTCCTGCTGGGTGCAAAGGGGGTAGGTCAATGGTCACTATCCCGGGAAAGGTGATATTCCGGGGCTTTCTCTGGTGGGGTACGTGGGTTCAGGCTTGATCAAGATCAATTATGGCGGCTGGGTGCTATGGGGTAATGCTGACCGATATCAACTCGAATGCCTCCGTCTTGGGGGTGTGATACCGGGAGAGCCACATGAACATCATGATTGCCTACGACGGTTCCCGAAACGCGAAACTGGCGCTGGCCCAGACCATCACCATGTTTCGGCGGCTGGAGCCAAAAATCACGCTGGTTGCGGTGGCAGAAAACCCACGCGACATCACCTCCGGCAATGAAGACCTGTTTCAGGAAGAAGTTGGCGAGCTGAAACAGCATCTGAAAGAAGCTCTGGAACTGTGCGAAAGCGAGCAGGTGAGTGCCGAGAGCCTGATGCTGGAAGGCGACGCCCGCAAGAGCCTGCTGTTCGCCGCCGAGAAAAAGGTACGGCCAGACATGCTGGTCATCGCCCGCCACAGTCATGAGCCTGACGGCGGCTTCATTGCCCGATCATTGACCTATTTCGTGGACGAACTGGATTACATGACGTTTGGCAGCGTCAGCTCCTTCCTGGCTCGCCGGATCCAGTGCCCACTTCTGATTCTGCCCAGCCTTTGATGGCCGGGATTACCTGTTTCCATTGTCTTAGCCCCGGGAGGCTGAAATGAAAGTCGCTGACGTATTCCGCGTCCGCAATCCTGAAATCAGGGCACTACACCTGACCTGGATTGCCTTCTTTATTACATTCTATGTCTGGTTCAACATGGCGCCACTGGCGTCCAGCATGCTCAAAAGCGTGGACTGGCTGACCAAGGACGACCTGCGCCTGTTTGCCATCTGTAACGTGGCGCTGACGATTCCCGCCCGCATTATCGTGGGTATGGCGCTGGACCGCTTCGGTCCACGTAGGGTGTTTTCGGTGTTGATGGTGGTGATGGCCATACCGGCGCTGGTGTTTGCTTTTGGTAACACCATGGCTCAGTTGCTGGTCAGCCGCCTGGTACTGAGCTCCATTGGTGCCAGCTTTGTGGTTGGTATTCATATGACGGCCATGTGGTTCAAACCCAAGGACATTGGCTTTGCAGAAGGCTTTTATGCGGGCTGGGGCAACTTTGGTTCTGCGGCGGCTGCCATGTCACTGCCGACCATTGCCATTACCATGTACGGCGGTGAAGACGGCTGGCGCTGGGCCATCGCCCAGAGTGCCATCGTGATGGCGGCCTACGGCGTCTACTACTGGTTCGCGATTACCGACGGCCCTGCTGGTACCGTGCATCGTAAACCCCGTAAGGCCGTGGCACTGGAAGTCAGCACCTGGGGTGATATGGTCAAGCTGATCCTGTGGACCATTCCTTTGGTCGGGGTATTGGCTATTCTGGTGTGGCGTATCCAGAACATGGGGTACCTGTCTGCCACCGGGGCTGCTATCTGTTACGCGGTGATCTTCGCCATTGTCTGCTATCAGATTGTTCAGATACTGCGGGTAAACGTCCCCATCCTGAAGAAAGGCGTGCCTGAGGACGACAAATACCCGTTCAACAGTGTGGCTGCCCTGAACAGCACCTACTTCGCTAACTTTGGCGCGGAACTCGCTGTGGTCTCCATGCTGCCAATGTTCTTCGAAGAGACCTGGAGTCTGAGCGCAACGGCAGCCGGGCTGATTGCGGCATCTTTCGCCTTCGTGAACCTGATGGCCCGTCCGATGGGCGGCCTGGTATCTGACCGCATGGGGAACCGCCGTTTCGTGATGCTCAGCTACATGTTCGGTATTGCGGTAGGATTCGGTCTTATGGGGCTACTGAATTCCAACTGGCCGTTGATTGTGGCAGTGGCGATCACTGTGTTCACGTCCTTCTTCGTACAGGGTGCAGAAGGCGCCACCTTTGGCATCATCCCCTCTATCAAGCGTCGCCTGACCGGCCAGATATCTGGTATGGCTGGTGCCTATGGCAACGTCGGTGCGGTGGTCTACCTGACCATCTTCACTTTTGTCACCCCGACCCAGTTCTTCTTCATCATCGCCGCTGGAGCCTTTGTTAGCTGGATACTGTGCATTATGTGGCTGAAGGAACCCGAGAGCGGCTTCTCTGAGGAATACCACGTGTCTTCTGTCGATCTGCAGATCGAAGAAGAGGAGCGCCACCGGTTGGCGGGCCAGACAGCACGGTAAAAACGTTCCCTTTACAACGGGAGCTGTGACAACCCGCCGCGGAGCAATCCCGGCGGGTTTTTTGTATGCTCGGAGGAAAGTGGTCGCAACAGGAGAGAGGTCATGGGGTTCTGGGAACGCTGGTCCGGGCTGATGGGGGCGATGTTGGCGCTGGCCCTGTTACTCGGATTCTGGCAGCTCCTGGGCGAAGGCGAGGATCTGGAAGCCCGTGATAGCAGGGGTAGAACTCCCCTGATTGTGGCGGCGGAAGAGGGCGAGACTGACCGGGTTGCCGAGCTGGTCGAGCGTGGGGCCCGGGTTGACGCAGGGGACGACTGCAAGTGGACGGCCATGATGAGGGCTGCCTCCCGTGGTCATACGGATATTCTTGCCTTCTTGCTGGATCATGGCGCGGATATAAACCATACGGAAAAAACCGGCTATACGGCTCTGATGGGGGCGGTGATTGCCAGCCGTCCGGAGGCTGTACGCCTGCTACTGACCAGAGGTGCCGATCCTGACATCCGGGAATACGAAAACGGGCAGACTGCGCTGATGATGGCTGTGCGCAACCGCAATCCGGAACTGGTTCGGTTGCTGCTCTCTGCCGGGGCAGATCCGGAGCTGGTTAATAAATCGGGCAAGAGCGCCAGGGATCTGGCGCTGGAGGCAAGTGCCGGGGAGGGGGAGCCCATGCAGCAGGTGCTCACTGCTCTGGGTTGTGAGCCCGAAGCCGCGGAGAAACGCTGATCATTGGTCGTTCCCTGCCGCCATAAAAAAGCCGGCCCTTGTGGGGCCGGCGAGCAGAGGTCTAACGCTTGGATTCTTGCTGTTACGGATTCTTGATGTAGGCGTTCTTGCGCAGGTAGAACCACCAGTTAACCACCAGACACACCGCATAGAACACTGCGAACCCGTACATGGCCACTTCTGGCGTGCCGGCCTGGATCTCCTGGCCCATCACGCGAGGGGCGATGAAGGCGCCGTAAGCGGCGATTGCTGAGGTCCAGCCCAGTACCGGGCCCTTCTGCTGCTGGTTGAAGATAAAACCAATGCTGCGGAAGGTGGAGCCATTGCCAATACCGCTGGCGGCGAACATCACAATGAACAGGATCAGGAACAGGGCAAAATAGCTGTTCGGATCAGTTGAGTTGTAGGCCAGCATCATCACGTAGCCGGTGGCGACCGAAGCGACAACCATCACCACCGAGATGATCTGGGTAACGATGGAACCGCCCATCTTGTCGGAAATCCAGCCGCCGACCGGACGAATCAGGGCGCCAACGAACGGCCCCATCCAGGCCCAGGTCAGAGCGCTGGGCGCCTCCGGATTGACTACACGAGTCATGGTACCGTCGGCGCCTACTTCCATCATGTTGCCGAAGATGACGCTGATGGACAGCGGCAGGGCGGCAGAAAAGCCGATGAAAGAACCGAAAGTCAGAATGTAAAGCACGGTCATGGACCAGGTGTGCTTGTTGCTGAAAATGGCAAACTGGTTCTTGATGTTGGGCTTGATGTCACCGGGGATCAGTCTGAGCAGCACCACGGTCAGCACAATGGTGATGGGCAGGGCCAGCCACATATTCATGACTGACAGGGCCCAGACGCCGGCAATAGAGGTCAGCAGGCCAACGCCATAGAGACCAAGAATCTTACCGAAGGCAGATATCGGGCTGCCGGGATTTGGAGTCACCACCTTGAGGTTGTTCATGCCGAACCAGCCCGCGAAGGCCAGCGGAATCAGAAAGACCAGCCAGATGAAGCCGGCGTTCTGGATCCAGGTGTCGGTGCCGGCCTCAATACGGCCGATCAGGGTGCCGCTGGGGCTTTGCAGTTGCATGGGGTCACCGGCAAGAGCGCCGAACACGCCGACGGTCATTACCAGTGGAATCAGAATTTGCATGGTGGTCACGCCGAAGTTACCCAGGCCGGCGTTCATGCCCAGACCGTAACCCTGTTTGCTCTTCGGATAGAATGCACTGATGTTGCTCATGGAGCAGGCAAAGTTACCGCCGCCAATACCGGACAGCAGTGCCAGCGCCTGGAACACGATGAACGGTGTATCCGGGTTCATCAGGGCGACACCGGTGCCTAAGGCCGGGATCATCAGCAAGGCCGTGGTCAGAAAAACGGTGTTGCGACCGCCGGCAATCTTGATCATGAACGAGGCCGGAATTCGCAGGGTGGCGCCAGACAAACCGGCAATGGCAGTCAGCGTGAACAGCTGTTCAACGGTGAAAGAAAAACCCAGGTTTTTCATCTGGGTGGTGATCATTCCCCACATCAGCCAGATGGCGAATCCCATCAGCAGGCTGGGGATGGAAATCCACAGGTTGCGGGAGGCGACTTTCTTGCCCTCCCGCTCCCAGAACTCCTCACTTTCGACATCCCAGTGTTCAATGTCAGCGTTGGTTTTTGCCATGGTTAAGCTCCTCGTTTCTTTGACCCGGAGCCACCGGAATCAGTGGCTGTCACGGCGTTGGAGTCATTTTGCAAACGAGGTGGGTATTTCATTCCTGATAAATATCAAGGAAGGTTGTCAGCAAGGTGATCTCGCAATCCGGCTTTCTTTTCGAAAGGCGCGGCCTGCTTTAAAGTCCTTTTAAAACATAAGTTTATGTTGGTGGTATGCCGTAGGTAGTAGTTGCTTTTCGAGTTGGCGCAGTAGAGGTAGCCAATCATTTCCGGTGGCTATGGCGGGCCGTGCCGGGTTTTTGCGCAAGCGGATATAGGGCCATGACCTGACCGGCGACGCCTGCAAAGGTCAGAGCCCAGCAGCCGGAAGAGAACCATAGAAGTTCAGGTTGGGAGTAGGGCGTGGCCCCCGCCAGGTAGCGGCTTATGGTGGCGGCTGCCACCAGTATCGCGATGGCGGTAACCTGCCATGCTGGCGGAAATGTCCGGCGTGCCCGCTGCCAGGCCAGTCGAAGCATCACGCTCCCCGAGAGTGTCCCCAGCGCTCCGACAACAATCAGGTGCAGCGCGGGAAGAACCGGCCGTTCGGTCAGCAGGTGAGTGCCTGCGAACGCCGAGCCGATGGCCAGCCACAGATAGCCAAGGGCCAGCACCAGCAGGTCGGGCCGGTTACTGCAGTGCCAGAGCTTCCAGCGGACAATCCGGGTAACGACAAGTGCGCTGGCGGCGAGAAGAAGAGCGCCGGCCAGTTGTTCGGTGGCACTGAACAGCATCAATGCCATGGCGATCGGCAGGACGACCAGCAGCGCTCCTTCTATGTGGGGTTGTACCCGAGCTTCCAGGGGGACGCCCCGTTTCTCCAGAGACCCGGCCACGGCCGGTACAATAATCCTTCCGCCCATAAACGTCATCAGTAGTAGCAGGCCCAGGATGGTGGTTTGTAGCAGTCGGCGGGTGTCCGGCAACGGCAGGCCGGTTTCTGTCAGAAAGTAGATCAAAGCCATCAGGCATAGTACGAGAATCAGCGGGCCGGCAATTTTGTTGCGCCATTTCTTGGCCGCCTGAAACCGCGGCACTACGTGCCATGCCAGCAGCAATGCAAAAGCCGGGCTGAGTAACTGTGCGAAGAGCGTTTCGGGTGCCAGCAGCCAGGCAAGCCGGGCCGCTAACCAGAGCCCAAAGAGCAGAACGAGGGCGCGTCGGGGTTGCGGCCCCAGTGTGTAACCGGCGATCAATGCCAGTGCGAAACCAAAAATCAGCTCATGGCCATGGCCGGCGCCAATCAGCCCGGGTGGCCAGCCGGAGCCGGATAGCACCGCATATATCGACAGCGGAACCACCGCGGCGGCCCAGAGCGATGCCGCCGGAAAGAACAACCAGAACGTATGGATGGGCTTCAGGGGCCTGGTGGTCATCGTCCGCTCTCCGGCAGGTGGGGGGAGACTTGCTCAAGGTCATCTGGCGACCTTGAAGCCGTTGTGGTGCTCCACTAAAAGTGAGATTAAGAAAGCATGATACAGGTGGATACCATGACAATGACACAACTCCTGAGCCTGCCGTTCTCCGCGAATGGTGTCTGGCGCGAACTCAAGGGAATGAACCTCTCCATCCCGTTTCTGGCCTGGGTGATTGTGGTGCCCATGTCGTTTCTGCCACCGGTGTTGTTGTATTACGCCGGAACTCACTACGGTGACAGTTTCATTAACGGGTTTGCGGATAAGGAATGGCGTTTTATAACCACCATTCTGTTTCTGGCAGAGCTGTTGACCTTCTTCGTAATGGGGTGGCTGATCAAGGCGGTACTTGATGGTCATCAGCTACAGATTGAGTACCCGGATGCTTACCTGCTGGCAGCCATTGCACCACTGCCGCTGTGGCTGTCGTCCCTGGCGCTGCTGGTTCCGGTGCTGGCGGTGAGCGTCATCGCTGTGTTTGCAGGTATGTTTCTGTCCTGTGCGCTTATCTACCAGGGGGTTCGTTCCTTGTGCCAGCGCACAGATAACGATGTGGTGGCCATGTCCGCCACCTACACAGTGATGGCAGCCTCGCTGACGGCCTGGGGTGTCCTGATGGCGATGGTCTGGGCGTTCTAGACGCTGTGCGGCAATACGCCAAAATAAATGGCGCTGAAGTGACAGGCGCTGCCGCCAATGACGAACAGGTGCCAGACCGCGTGCATATAAGGGATGCGGTCGGCCAGGTAAAAGGCAACGCCGGCGGTGTAGACAATGCCGCCAGCGATGGTCAGTTGCAGAGCCGTCTCACTGAGGTTGGCCACCAGGTCGGATGACGCGAAGGTGATCAGCCAGCCCATGGCAATGTAGATACCTACCCGTGCCAGCTTGAAACGGTTTTTGAAGATCACCTTCAGTACCACGCCGGTCAGCGCCAGGGACCAGATGACGGCAAACAGGGTCCAGCCGGTGGTGCCACGCATGTTGATCAGCAGAAAGGGTGTGTAGGTACCGGCAATCAGCAGGAAAATGGCGCAGTGATCCAGGGTCTTGAAGGCCGTTTTCAGGCGCGGATGGCGGGCGCCGTGGTAGAGCGCGGACGCCATGTACAACAGAATCAGTGAGGCACCGAATACGCTGAAACTGACAATCTTCCAGACATCCCCCAGTTGGCTGGCGCCTGCGATCAGGGCGACCGTCCCTACCACACTCAGCAGGGCTCCAATACCGTGGGTGGCGCTGTTAATCCACTCTTCTATCCTGTGATGAACGGAATCTGGCTGGCTGTGCGTCATGGTTTGGATAATTGCCTTATGGGGAAATTGCGATTCAACGAAAGTATAGGGTATTTCAGCGTACAAGTGTACGCAAATCGTGGCCCATGAACATTCTGTGACTTCGTTCAGAAAAACTGAAAGACCTGCCGGAAAACTTCCGTTTTTGTCTTGCCGACAGAGCAGTTAGGCTTTGAATCATTGAACGCACACACAGGAGATTGTTGCGATGGCGAAAATTCTTGTTCTTTATTACTCCATGTACGGTCACATCGAGACCATGGCCAATACCGTGGCCGAAGGCGCTCGCGGTGTGAATGGGGCCGATGTTGTTGTCAAGCGTGTTCCGGAGACCATGGCCGATGAAGCCTTTTTGAATGCCGGTGGCAAGGCCGATCAGGGTGCCCCGGTGGCGGACCCGAAAGAACTGGCAGACTACGACGCCATTATCTTCGGTACCCCGACACGCTTCGGCAACATGGCCGGCCAGATGCGTACGTTCCTGGACCAGACCGGTGGCCTCTGGGCTGAGGGCAAGCTCCATGGCAAGGTCGGCAGCGTCTTCACCTCCACCGGCACCGGCGGTGGTCAGGAACAGACTATTACCTCCTTCTGGACCACTCTTGCTCATCACGGCATGGTGCTGGTGCCGCTGGGTTACGGCATACCGGAATTCTTCGATATTTCAGAAGTGAACGGCGGCACGCCCTATGGCGCCTCGACCATTGCCGGCGGTGATGGCAGTCGGCAGCCCAGTGAGAAAGAACTGGCCATTGCCCGTTTCCAGGGCAAGCACGTGGCGGAACTGGCGATCAAGCTGCACGGTTAATCGAAGCAGGACCTTAACTCAGGTATTGGCGGCGGACGAAGTTCCGCCGCTTTTTTATGGGTTCTTGCTCTGGTTGGCAAAGGCGGTCTTGAGGCGGGAGAAGGTGGCGGGCACCACACCCAGCCAGGAAGCGAGCTGGTTGTCCGGCACCCGCTTGACCAACTCCGGATATTCCTCCAGCAGCAGCTGGTAGCGTTCCCGGGCCGACATGGTGTGTTTTCGGTATTCCCGCATGCTGGTCAGTTCTGCGATTTCCTCTGTCAGTACCAGGGCAAACTTGTGCCATTGGCCATCGCCGTAGCTTTGAATGGCCGAACGGAACGCCGCAAAATCAGCTACCCACAGGGTGGCAGGCAGAACACTGGTCAGGCATAAGGTATTGCGAACCGTGCGGCTGCGACCAAAGACCGGCCAGATCAGGTCACCCTCTGAAAAGAAATGATGGACGGCGACCTTGCCGGCCGGGGATTCCCGGAACAATCGGAGGATGCCGTACTGAACCAGATAGACATTGCCCCAGGGACGGTCGTGTTTTTCCAGCGGGGTTTCCGGATCAACCCGTTGTTGCTGAAACAGGCTGGCGAGATGACTGAGAAACCGGGCCTCCGGATTGTCCTGGTTTTCGTTCAGGCAGATTCCGAAGGCGTGGCTCAGGCCATTCAGGAGTGCCACTTCGGCGGGTGCGACACTGTAGTGCATCAGATCATCACTGTCGCTACCCAGCAGGCATGGTGCGGAGGCCACGGGCGGCCTGAAACTGCTGTTCATATCTTGACCCCGGCTGCATTAGCTTAGGTCAATTATCCTACCATGAAAGCTACATTCGAAATGACTTAAACCATTAAGCCTATGTTACTCAGTCGATAAGGGTCAGTGGCTGGTGCCTTCCTCGTAGTTGATCTTGTTCCAGACGTTGTACTTGCCGGACGGCTTGTTCATCGGAATGCGTTTTTCCTCTTCCAGGGTGTCTGCGTCATAGACAATGATGGCGCCATCATCATCCCAGATGCTCAGCAGCAGCTTCTCGCCATGGCGGTCGAATTCCACGTGCGCGGCCACTTTTCCCGGCTCCGGCTGAAGCGTTTTGACGATCTCCAGGGTCTGCTTGTCGATAATGTGCACCTTGTCAGCGTTGGGGCCGAAGAACACATCTGCCCAGGCGTAACGGGAATTTTCGTGACTGCGCATGAAAAAACCGGGACCTTCGGTTTTCAGAGTCTTGATCACTTCCCAGGTGTCCATGTCGATAATGGAGATGGCGCCGGCCCGGAAGTGGGGAGTGGCCATGACCCGGCGGCCCTCATACTCCCAGGTAATGCCGGATCCGAGGTGAGGCATGCCAGGCAGCGGTAGTTCGGCGGTGGTTTTACCGGTATCCAGGTCGATTACCACGCCGTGCGTGCCGTCGCGGGCGGCGCCGATCAGGTGCTGGTAGCCCGGGTCGAAGAAGAAGTCGTCCAGCAGGGTGTCGGTGGCCATTCGGCGCACCTTTGCCTCGCGGTTTTCGACGGTGATTTCCCAGGCTTCGGGAATGTCTTTCAGGGCAGCAATAAAGCTGCTTCTGGGTGGTGCGGCGTAGACGGCGCTTACCCGGGAGCTCTCTCCGGTATCGTTTTCAACGGGGATAAAATT
>NZ_DIHV01000089.1:0-29168 GCF_002420325.1 Marinobacter sp. UBA5687 | reverse complement strand
TGCTGGTGCTTCACGGCATGGCGCCGTAGCACAACCACACCCTCGTCAAAGGCTTCCACTGTCGGTTGATCATTCAACCCGGAAAACAGATCTGGCGTCATAAGCCACCCGTTTATCTTCTGAAATCAGAATAACGCCCGCAGAGCGTCTACACTTAGAGAACCCTTCATCCGTCGTTGGATCCCGACGCTGTGAGACAGACAAAACCGCCACACAACAAACAGACCGCCCGGGTATCACTGGCATTCCTGATTGCGTCTGCCATCACCCTGGGAATGCTGATACTGGCCATCACACTGGTGGCCCAGAGTTATCGGGGCATGGAACAGGCCAAGGTCACCGCTGCCGCCGCCACTGCTCGACAGCTGGCTCTCAGCGTGGACGATCGTATCAATGCCATTACCCAACCGCCGGCTACGGCGCTGGCCTTGTTGCGGCACGACCCACTCACCCAGAGTTCCACCCTTGAGCAACGACTACAACGCCTTCCGGTGATTGCCGATGTGCTCACCAGCAGCGATATTGTCAGTGCGGTATACGCAGGCTATGACAATGGCGATTTTTTCCTGTTCCGTAAGATTCGCAGTTCGGGCTCACTCCAGTTTCCGGACGCCCCCGCAACCAGTCGCTATCTGCTGCAAAGCCTGGAATACCAGGGCAACCTGCGCAAGGGCATCTGGCAATTCTATAACAGCGACCTGGAACTGCTCGAACGCCGCTCGCTGCCGGATTACGACTATGATCCCCGCCAGCGCCCCTGGTATCAGGCAGCCAGGGCCGGAGATTCGCTCCAGCTATCAGCGCCTTATGTGTTTTTCACCACCCAGGAAACCGGGCTGACCCTGTCTCAGAGGGCCGCCAGTATCCCGGGTACCGTGCTGGGTGTTGATGTCACCGTGACCGACCTGGGCTCGCAACTGGCGGAGCTGAAACAGACCGCAGGCAGCCGGCTGGCCATTGTCAGCGCTTCCGGGGAACTCCTTGCAGACGCCGACGGTAATACCGAACCCGATGCCGTGATCCGCCAGGTGCTTGAGCCGGGCACCAACCGGGAAATCCGCCGCTTTCAGCAGCAGGGCCGTGACTGGTATGGCATGGCCGAGCAACTTGGAACCCTGCCCGATGAATCACTCTCAGTAGTTGTCGCCATTCCCTCGGATGAACTGCTGGCCGATGTCTGGGCCGCCCTTGCCCGACAGACCGCGATCGCCGGCGCCATAGCGCTTCTGCTGTTGATACTTGGCTGGTTTATGGGGCGCCAGGTGGGCAAACCCCTTGAACGCCTGACCGACCGGGTCAGCAGCCTCTCCCGCTTCCGCTTTGACACGCCAATCCGCTCGGAGTCCCATATCCGGGAAGCCTCGGAACTCAGCATTGCCCTGGATGACATGGCCCGCACCATCCGAAGCTTCCAGAACATCGCCACGGTGCTCAACCGGGGCCAGGACCTGAACCAGTTGTTACGCGACATTCTTGATCAGATCATCGCCATCGTCAGCCAGGAACGGGGCGCTATTTACCTGTACAGCAGCCATGAACATAAGCTCGACCTGGCTGTTAACCGCGGACTTGAACTGCCCGCCAGCCTGCCAGCCATCAACCAGGCGGCAGACGATAACGAGATCATTCGCCAGCTCAGAAACCACATATCCGGCCACCCGGTGTTTGCCATCCTGCGTAATCGACGCAAGAAACTCATTGGTGCATTGATCATCGAAATGGAAGTGGGCGACCACACCCACCTCAGTGATGACCTGATTGTTTTCGTGGATGAAATTGCCGGCTCCGCCGCAGTTGCCATCGAAACCCGTGAACTGATCGAAAGCCAGCAGGCCCTGCTCGATGGGTTTATCCGCCTGGTGGCCAGCGCCATTGATGCCAAGTCGCCCTACACCGGCGGCCATTGCGAGCGGGTGCCCAAGCTCGCCCAGATGATCACGGAGGTGGCAGAGCAGGCATCGGAAGGGCCTTTTGCCCATTTCCGCATGAACGAAGACGAACGTTACGAATTTCACCTGGCGGCCTGGTTGCACGACTGCGGCAAGATCACCAGCCCGGAATATGTGGTCGACAAAGCCGTAAAGCTGGAAACCATCTATAACCGCATCCACGAAATCCGGGCCCGCTTTGAAATCCTGCACCGGGATGCCGAGATCCGTTACCTTCAAGCCTGCCTGAATGGAGAAGACCCGACCGAGGCTGCCCGTTACAGAGATGAGGCTCAGGCACAATTGCAGGCTGACTTTGGCTTCCTGGCAAACGCCAATGTGGGCAGTGAGTCCATGTCGGACGAGGATGTAGCGCGCATTCGCCAGATCGGAGCCCAGACCTGGCAACGCCATTTCAGTGACCGACTGGGCCTCTCCGGGGATGAGCAGCAAGCCCTGGCGGATTCTCCGGAAGCGGCACTGCCCGCCACAGAGCCACTGCTGGCAGACAAACCCTGGCATATTCGCACCTGGGGCGACCGGGTGCCTCCGGTCCAGCGGGACGACCCGCGCAATCTCTGGGGCTTTGACATGAAGCTGCCTGAGTATGCCTACAACCGGGGAGAACTCCACAATCTGACCATCCAGTACGGCACCCTGACGGAAGAAGAGCGCTTCCGTATCAACGAACACATCGTGCAGACCATCTGCATGCTGGATGCCCTGCCCCTGCCAGACCGTCTGGCCCGTGTGCCCCGGCTGGCCGGCACTCACCACGAGCGTGTGGACGGCAAGGGCTACCCCTTCGGCCTGAGCGGTGAGGACATGAGCATTCCCGAGAAAATCATGGCCGTGGCTGACATCTTCGAGGCGCTGACCGCCGTGGATCGCCCTTACAAGCAGGGCAAGACACTGTCTGAAGCGCTGAACATCATGGATAACATGACCAGACAGGGCCATATAGACCGGGAGGTATTCCTGCTCTTCGTACGCTCCGGAACCTATCGGCGCTACGGTGCCCAGCACCTGAAGGCCGAGCAGATTGATACCGTGGATGAAAGCCTGTTCATGAAGCCCTGACCAAAAACACGTATATTCTCAGGACTGTTTACTCAACGAAGGATAGAGAATGCTGTTCGCAATCATTTTTGGCGGTCTGATCGGTTATGCCTTTGGTCGATTCCCCGGCTTTCTGGTTGGCGCAGCCATTGGTGCGTTCCTGTTCCAGCGCATGAAAAGCCGACTGCTGGGCAAGCTTCAGGGGCTGCAGGCCGGTTTCATTGAATCCGTGTTCGCGGTGATGGGCGCCCTGTGCAAGGCCGATGGCGTGGTCTCACGGGATGAAATCCAGATGGCAGAGGCCATGTTCGTTCGCTTTCGACTGAACAAATCCCAGAAAGCCATGGCCAAGGAAGCGTTCAACCGGGGTAAGGCATCGGACTTCGACCTGGACGCCGAACTCCAGCGCTTCATGCAGGCTTCCGGCCGCCAGCCGGTGCTGTTGCAGATGTTTCTGCAAGTACAGGTGTCTGCGGTTGCCGCAGACGGGCAGGTGCATCCGGCCGAGCACGAAATGCTGGTTCGTATCGCCCGTGGGCTGGGGCTGCCGGAAAGTCAGGTCGACCAGCTTGAAGCTATGCTGCGTGGTGCCCATGCCGGCCAGGCGGGCGGTACCCGCAATTATTCCAGCAGCCAGCAGATCGATGATGCCTACAAGGTTCTTGGCGTCTCGCCAGAGGCCTCAGACGCCGAGATCAAGCGCGCTTACCGCAAGCTGATGAGTGAAAACCACCCGGACAAACTCGCCGGACGCGGCTTGCCCGAAAGTATGCGGGAAATGGCGGAAGAACGAACCCGTGAAATCAGCCACGCTTACGACGTGATCAAGGAAGCGCGGAACAAAGCGTCCTGAGCCCGACAGTCAGAACCAGCGGGGCACCCGCTTGCAATAGGCCTCGTACTGTTCATCAAAACGCCTGGCCAGGGCTTTCTCTTCCTCCCTGGCCTGGCGCATGATCACCAGCACGCCAGTCACCAGGCACACCAGCGAAAACACGCTGGGCAACGCCAGAAAGAACCCCAACTGCCCCGTCATCACCGCCAGAAACAGCGGGTTCCGGCTGCGACCAAATGGTCCATCGGTCAGAAGGTGCCCACTGACATGCTGGTCATCAATGCCGGAACGCCAGTCCTCATGCATGTAGGCCTGCAGATAGTTCACGGCTGTGTAGGAAACCAGCAGAAGCACAGCCCCGGCCAGTAACACCGGCCAGTGGTACAGCAGGGAGAAAACGCCCAACCAGGCGTCCAGATCAACCCAGATCCTGGCCAGGCAAACCAGCAGAATCGCAGCCCGGAACAGGTTAAAGGTTTGGCGATGCCACCAGGTAGCCGTACCGGCCCTGCCATAATTGATGTGAGAGAAGCCCAATCGTGAATACAGGCCGAGCGTACGGGCCGCAAACTGCAGGCCAATCATCAGGAAAAAAACGCCGAGAAAAACCCGGACAGCTGGCTCGATCAGATCCATTATTCATTCTGGTTCAGTAGGTTGGCAAACAGCTTACTGTGCTTGAGGCTTCATTGAAAGAGACACCGATCAATCCTTTGCTGCCATATTTTGCACCCATTTTGTGACGCCATACCTGAAATGACATATCGTCACGTTTAAGCCTGGGTTATGTTAGTAAGCCTCTGTTTTTGCTTTCAGGAGCCGCCATGAATCAGCCACCCAGTACCCGCTTCCATTGTTTCCGCAACGACGCGATGGCCGACAACGACGCTACTGCACTTGCTGAACGGATTCGTTCAGGCGAGGTTTCGGCGCAGGAAGTGACGGCGGCGGCGATAGAGCGGGCACAGCTGGCGGCGCCGGTGATCAATGGTGTGGTAGCTGAACGTTATCAGCCAGCGCTGACACAGAGCCAGCGACCGGACGCCCAGACTGGCCGCTTTGTCGGTGTACCTACTTATATCAAGGACAACACAGACGTTGAGGGTTTGCCCACCGGGCACGGGTCACAGGCGGTCACGCCCCGGGTGGCGAAAAGAACCAGTCCTTTTGCCGAACAGATGTTGTCCCAGGGCTATATTTGCCTGGGCAAGTCCACACTGCCGGAATTCGGTTTTAACGCCTCAACTGAGCCCGCCCAGGGAGACCCGACACGCAACCCATGGAACCTGGACTATTCCTGTGGCGCTTCATCCGGCGGTGCTGCCGCCCTGGTCGCAGCCGGCGTGGTGCCCATCGCCCACGCCAATGACGGTGGAGGTTCTATCCGGATACCGGCGGCCTGTTGCGGATTGGTGGGCCTGAAGCCGACGAGGGGGCGCGTAGTGGACAATGATGCCGCCCGGGATTTACCCGTCAACATCATCAGTGATGGTGTCGTCACGCGTTCAGTGCGCGATACCGCCGGCTTCCTGGCGTACGCCGAGTCCTGGTTCAAGAACCGGAAACTACCCGCCATCGGGCATGTGCAGGGCCCCTCCGGCCGACAATTGCGCATTGGCCTGGTGCTGGACTCCATCAACGGCCACCCCACCGACCCGGAAACCCGGCTAACCGTGGAGCAGACGGCCCGCTACCTGGAAAAGCTGGGGCACATTATCGAGCCCATGGATGTGCCGGTCGCCAGCTCATTTCCGGATGACTTTGCGCTTTACTGGGGGATGCTCGCGTTCGGTGTAAAAGCCCGCGGTAAGAAGCTCTATCACCCGGATTTCGACAAATCCCGAGTGGACGGCCTGACCAATGGCCTGGACAAAATGTTCCGCCGCCAGTTCTGGCGCCTGCCCGCTGTCATCTGGCGGCTGAAACGCTCTTGGCACGACTATCAGAGGCACATGAATGATTATGACGCGGTGCTGACCCCCGTCCTGGGACATACCACACCGCCACTGGGCCATCTGAACCCCGGCGTACCTTTCGATACCCTGTTCGAACGGCTGACCCGCTATGTGAGTTTTACGCCGCTGGCCAACGCCACAGGTGCTCCGGCTATCGCCTTGCCTATGGGGGAAAGCAGCCAGCACCTGCCCATTTCGGTGCAGTTTATGGGTCGGCATGGCGATGAGCGAACGCTACTTGAAATTGCCTACGCGCTGGAAGCCAACCACCCCTGGCCCACTCTAAGCCAGGCAGCCCGGTCAAATCAGGCCTGACAGACTGCCTGGTCCTGCCCGGCCTGGGTATTTGCAATTACCCGGTTGCGGCCCTCCGCCTTGGCCTGGTAAAGCGCGTCATCGGCGCAGGCAAACAACGCTTTGGTAGCGTCCGCCCGGGCGGGCGCGCAGCTGCAAACACCGATACTGACGGTCAGATGAAGTACCTGATCGGAGACCCGGAAAGCTGTTTTCTGAATCTCCTCGCGGATTCTCTCTGCGACCCGAACGGCGCCCGCTTCCGGAGTGTCTGGCAACAGGACAACAAACTCCTCGCCGCCGTATCGCGCGGCCAGATCCTGCGGCCGGGTGACGTGACGTTTGATGCAGTCGGCGACCATTTTCAGACAATCATCGCCAACGAGATGTCCGTAGGTATCGTTAAAGCTCTTGAAGTGATCAATATCTACCACCAGCAGCGACAGCGTCTCCTCAAACCGATAGGCATGGACCACGTCAGCCTGAAATTTTTTGTCAAAGTGCCCCCGGTTTTTGAGTCCGGTAAGGGGATCCGTCGCACTCAGTTCCAGTAGTTGTTCGTTCAGGGATTCCAGGTCGCGGGTCCGCTCCTGCACCCTCTCTTCCAACAGGGCATTAGCCTCTTGCTGAACACGCAACGATTTTTCCTGGGCCAGTCGAGCTTTGCGTTCCTCACGCAATAACTTCTGCTGGGCCGCAAACGACTTCTTCTTCTCCCGGTTCAGCCTGTCAGCCAGCGCAAGCGATAACAGAATCACGCCAAGGGCCGAGCCAACCTGAGTGGCATTCTCAGTCAGCAGGTTCCTGGGCAGCATGGTAAATTTACTCAGCGCCAATACGATGCCCCCGAACAGCATAAAAACCCAGGCTACCGTGTAATACCGGGCAGCTGGGTCACGCTTCAGCCAGCGCACCACACTCAGCATAAGCATGGTGGAGCATCCTACAAAGGCAACCATAATCGTCGGAAGAATCATCAGCCTGTAGGGAATCAGAAGGCCCGCCAGGGCAAGCAGGCCGGCCGTCATGATCATCGCCATCGTCCACCGGTTCAGCCACGGGTGGTTTTTTCTTGTCACACTGATGAAGCGAATACTGAAGGCTCCCCCGAACAGCACCACCAGATTCAGGAACACAATAATGGATTGGTCGTTCCACCAGGTCGCCTCAGGCCAGAGGTACTGGAACGCCACACCGTGCAGTGACGCCAGGAAAAGCGGCATCGCTGCAATATAGCCAACGTAGTAGAGAAAACTGCGCTCTCCCACAGCCATGAAGACGAAAAGGTTGTAAAGCATCATCACCAGGACGATGCCGTAATAGATCCCCTCAAACAGGCTACGAGCCTGTTCAGCCGCGTAGAAGGCATCCTGCTCCCAGAGCGTCATGGGCACCTGCATAGAGCTGGTGGTGTCCACCCGAAGATAAACCGTTGTGGACGATTCCGGGGGCAGCACCAACGGGACAATGAAATTGCGATGGTGGATCGGCCGATCGTAGAAAGGACGCTTATCCCCAAGGATCAGCGGTTCGAGCAGCTTCCCCCTGACCTCACGGTAGATCTCAATATGGTCCAGGACAGGGTAACCGATCTCCAGAAAATTACTGGCTTCCGATTTCAGCGTGTTGGTGAGCTTTACCCGAAACCAGTAGATATCCTCGCCATACCCCAGACTGACACTGTCACTACCGTTTCGGGTCCAGGCCTGGTCCGGAAGGTTCCGGATGTCAGCAACCGATGGCGACCCTGTCTCCTTCCAGTAATCGACGAACCGTGAAAGCTCAAGGCGTTTGGAAAAGGGCCCCCACTCTCCGGCATCTGCATGGGCAATGGAAGGGAGCACCAAATAAAAGAACAGCGTCAGGAAGACAAAAAGCCGTGGCATAGCAGTCTCGGGCGTCAAACGCACTTGTTATTTGTTATAAGCTTACGACTGAGTATGCACCAAGGTAGCTACAACGTCTGCTGAAAGTACTATTTGTCGCAAATTGACATAAAAAGCTACACAAGTTGTCCGATCTGGCTGGCGTCAGCCCTTAACCCGTCACCGTATCCTGTTCAAATATTTCCAGCACAGTTCGGAAGCTCTCCTCGGGAGGGGCAGAAAACCGCAGGGCTTCCCCGGTGGCCGGGTGTGAAAGTTCCAGCTCAGTGGCCGCCAACATCAACCGCCCATAGCCGAACCGTTCAGCAAAATACCGGTTGTGCCGGCCGCGCCCGTGATTGGCATCCCCGATAATCGGATGACTAATATGCTTCATGTGCCGCCGGAGCTGATGTTTCCGGCCGGTTTCGGGCTTCAGCTCCACCAGGCTGTAACGACTGGTGGGGTAACGCTCAATAGAGACCGGCAACTCCGTGGTGGCGATGCAACGGTAGCGAGTCAGGGCCGACCGGACGGGCTGTTCTTCTCCCTTCAATCGGCGGTCTTCGGGCTCTTCCCGGAGTGGATGATCGATCACGCCCTGTTCCGGCGTCCAGCCTCGAACCAACGCAAGGTAGGTCTTCTTGAATTCGCCCGCCATCATTGCAAGCCCCAGTACCCTCGCCGTTGCCTGATCCCTGGCGAACAAAACGATGCCAGAGGTCGGCCGGTCCAGCCGATGCACCGGATAGACATGCGCTCCGCCGTTCATAGAACGGGCGTACTGCAACGCGAATTCCGTCTCATGGCGGTCAATCGGGCTGCGATGCATAAGCAACCCGGCCGGTTTGTGAACCACCAGAAGCTGGGAATCACGATAAATTTCTGTGAGCGGGTTCATAATATAAAATGTCGGCCGATAAACCAGTCAGGCAGCCCGCCAGAGGCCGCCACGATACTCCATTAGCCCTAGCATCTTACAGGACCCCGCCCATGCGCTGGTACAACAAAAGCATCCTTAACCGGATCCTTACCATCATCGTGGTCTCCAACCTTCTGATTGCGATTGTTGCAGGCATTTACTTCAACCGATCACTCTCCAGCCAGGATGAATACGAGCACCTGATCAGTGATGAGATTGTCCTGGCCCTGCAAGCGCAAGACATTCTCAGCGATTTCAAGACACAGGTTCAGGAATGGAAGAACGTCCTGATTCGCGGCGCCGACGATGCCCAGCGCGATAAATACTGGCAACGGTTCCAGAAGACCGAGTCCAGTATCCAACAACAGCTGGACCAATTGATCCCAAGAATCGCTGATCAGGAAGCCCGCGCGCTGATGGACCGGTTCAGGGCCGCCCATCAACGGATGGGCGAAGCGTACCGGACGGGATACCAGGATTTCGTGGCCTCGGGGTACGATCATACCGAGGGCGATGAAGCGGTGACCGGGATTGATCGTGAACCCGCGCAACTGATTGAGCAGGCGGCCAACAAAATTCGTGACGTGGCCGTCTCCCACTCCGGCGAATTGCGGGACAGCGCAACGGAAACCACCTGGCTGATGGGTGGCTTGCTGCTCGCTGCCATCGTGATGGGCACGCTGGCCTGTCTTGGTGTTCTGGTGACATCCGTGGTACGTCCGACCCAGGAGCTGATTGCCAAACTGAGCAGAATTGGTGAGGGCGACCTGACAGACCCGGTAACCCTGAAACGCCCGGACGAGCTGGGTCGACTGGCGGACACCGCCCGAACCCTGCACCGGTTCCTGCGGGAAACCGGCGAAATGATGCAACACAACGCGTCTCAGCTGGCCGACACCGGAGCGATGATTCGGTCCAACGCCGACGCAGTGTCCTCTCAGTCTGACAAAGCGCACCAACGCATTGACCAGATAGCCACGGCGATGAACGAGATGTCAGCCACCGCTCAGGACGTCGCACAGCACGCAAGTTCTGTTGCCAGCCAGGTGGATGAAACCGCCAACCAGACGCGACACGCCGACGAACAGATCAACCAGGCGGTTGCCAGCATGAATCGATTGACCGATCAGATCCGCAGTTCCGCGGCCACCGTTGCTGAACTGGCCAAAAGCGGCCAACAGGTCGGCGACGTCATGCGGGTAATCCGGGAAATTGCCGACCAGACCAATCTACTGGCGCTCAACGCCGCAATAGAGGCTGCCAGAGCTGGAGAAGCCGGGCGGGGGTTTGCGGTCGTTGCCGATGAGGTTCGCAACCTGGCAGCCAAAACTCAGGACGCCACCGTGGAAATAGATGAGATCATTGCCTCCATTCAGAATGGCTCCCGGGACGCCACAGAGTACATGCAGGCCTCTGAGGTGGTCGCCAAAGAGAGCAGCGAATCCGTGGATGCCGTACGAACCACACTGGCAGACATCACCCAGAGGATGATCAAGGTAAACGACGCCACAACGCAGGTGGCCACCGCTGCTGAAGAGCAGACCAGTGTCAGCGAGGACATCAACCGCAACGTCACAGAAGTGGCCGAAATCTCCGAAGCCATGCACGATGCCGCAGAGCAGAACCTGCGCACGGTTCCGGAGCTTGAGGCTATGGCCCGGAAGGCCCAGGAGTTGGCTGGGCGAATCCGCTACTGATCACGCTGCGAAATGCGCCGGACCAGCCCCCTGACCCGCTGGCCGGTGCGTTCTCCCAGAACCAGCAAAGCCGGCGTCAGTAATAGAGTGAGCAGCGTCGCAAAGGCCAGGCCGCCTGCAATGGCGCTGGACAGCTGAGTCCACCACTGAGTGGATGGCGCACCCAGTCCCAATGATGGCTCCAACAGATTCACATTTACCCCCAACACCATGGGGGTAAGCCCAAGGATTGTGGTGATGGCCGTCAGCAACACCGGCCGGAAACGCAGACAACCGGTCTCCAGGGCGGCTTCGTAGGCGGCTTTGCCCTCCCGCTTCATCTGGTTGAAGGTATCGATCAGGATGATGTTGTTGTTCACCACAATACCCGCCAGCGCAATGATGCCCATGCCCACCATCACCACGCCGAAAGACTGACCGGAAAACAGCAAGCCCAGCAGCACTCCGGCGGTGGACAATACAATCGCCGACAGGATCAGAAGGGTCTGGTAAAGGGAATTGAACTGAGTCACCAGAATCAGCAACATCAGGCCAACCGCAACCAGAAAAGCGGAGGTCAGGAAGTTGGCGGCCTGCTGCTGATCCTCGTTTTCGCCGGCAAAGCGCACGCTCACCCCTTCCGGTGGCTCGGGCATCTCAGCCTGCAGGGTCCGCAGCAGCTCGTCCATTCGCCTGCCCGGCGCAATATCCGATTTGATGGTGATCGTGCGCTGGCCATCAACCCGCACGATTGAGCCGGTCTTGTCGCCTGGCTCCAGGTCCACGAATTCAGACAGCGGCACCTGACCGCGGGGGGTGTTCAGTGTCTGGCGCTCCAGGTGATCCAGCTCCCGCCAGTTGTTGGGCACCCGCACCGCAATGTCCACCTCATCGCGAACATCTTCCGGCCGGTAGGTGGCCAGCACCAGGCCATTGGTTACCAGCCGAACCGCACTGCCGATGCTCAACACATCAGTACCGAATCGAGCGGCCGCCTCACGATCCACATTCAGGCGCCACTCGATCCCGGGCAGGCTCCGGTCGTCTTCAATATCGACAAAACCACCGAGTTCGCGCATGCGGTTCTCAATGCTGTCGACATAGCCATCCAGCTGTGTGCTGTCCATACTGCTGACCTGCAGCTCGATGGGCTTGCCTTCAGCCGGGCCGCCCTCCTGCTTGCGGAACTCCAGTTCAATGCCGGCAATGTCGACCGTACGTTCCCGAAAGTCTTCCAGAATATCCGTGGCCGTGCGGCGGGTGTACCAGTCCGTGAACTGGAACTGCAGAACGCCGATCACATCCGGCGCCATCTGGGAGCTGGTGGTCACCATGGAGCGCGCATACAGGGCCTTTACCTCCGGCATATTCTGCAGCCGAGACTCCACTTCACGTACAATGGCATCCCGTTCCCACACCGACAGATCGCCACGAGCCCGTACCTGAACCTGGGCCGACTCGGGCTCGACACTCGGGAAAAACTCGACGCCATGGTTAAAGCGCCCATAGGCGGCGTAGATCACAACAATCACCATCAGGGTGCCGAGCAAGGTCAAGCCCGGGCGCTGCAGAAGAGCGGCCAGCAATTGTCGGTAGCCCCGCATGAAACGCCCTTCACTGGCATCCTGGTGGTGCCGGCGACCGCCGCTCACGCCACCCAAAACCGGGAGAAAGACCAGCGCCATAGCCAGCGAGGCAATCAGGCAGATCAACACGGTCATCGGCAGGTATTTCATGAACTCGCCCACCACTCCGGGCCAGAACAGCAGCGGCACGAAGACCGCAAGCGTCGTCGCCGTGGAGGCAATAACCGGCCAGGCCATGCGCGAGGCTGCTTCCACCCAGGCGGCTTTGACCGGCTGCCCGTCCGACAGATTCCGGTCTGCCAGCTCAGACACCACAATGGCGCCATCCACCAGCATGCCTGCTACAAGGATCAGGCTGAACAGCACCACGATATTGAGCGTCAGGCCCATGCTCCAGATCACCAGGATGCCGGTCAGAAACGCCCCGGGGATGGTGAGCCCCACCAGCACAGCTGAGCGTGGGCCCATGGCCGCGATCACCACGATGATTACCAGCACAATGGCAGTCAGCACGTTGTTGAGCAGATCCGAGAGGATATCGCGCACTTCCTCGGACTGGTCCATGATGAAGCGGATATCGAGGGTCTCCGGCAACCGGGGCCGGGACTCATCAATCAGGGTGCGAATCTGCTCAATGGTTTCAATAATGTTGGCGCCCGAGCGCTTGGAAACTTCCAGTACCAGGGCTGGCTCCCCGTTGATGCGGGCGAAGCCGGTCGGGTCTTTGAAGGTGCGCTGCAGCATGGCCACATCACCAAAGGTAACCACAGTGTCGCCGTCCACCTTCACTGGCATCGACATCACATCTTCGATGGTTTCGATTACTCCCGGCACTTTCAGCGCCATCCGACCATTACCCGTGTCCAGTGAGCCGGCAGCCACCAGCTGGTTGTTCCGGGTAACCAGGGAGGCCAACTGATCAAAATCGATGCCGTAGCTTTCCAGCACCTGGGGATCCACCACGATCTCCAGCAGATCCTCCCGGTCGCCGCCAATTTCCACCTCCAGCACTTCGGGAATGGCTTCGATGGCATCCTGAAGTCGGCGTGCAATGGTAATCAGCTCGCGTTCCGACAGCGGACCGGAAAGGCCTACCGACAACACCGGGAACAGCGACACATTGATTTCATTGACCCGGGGTTCGTCGGCTTCCTGGGGTAGCTTGCTGCGAGCGGTATCCACCTTCTCCCGGACATCCTGCAGGGCCTTGTCCGGATCGAAACCGGCGTCGAATTCAAGCATCACCGAGGCATGGCCTTCTGAGGCGGTACCCCGCATTTCCTTGATGCCTTCCAGCGAGCGCAGCTCCTGCTCCATGGGCCGGACCAGCAGGCGCTCAGCGTCTTCCGGGCTGATGCCTTCAAGCGTCATCGAGACATAGATCATCGGGATGGTGACGTCCGGATTGGATTCCTTGGGAATCACCTGGTAGGCCGCCATACCGCCCAACAGCAGGAACAGGAACAACAACAGCGTGGTGCGGCTTCGGTCCATGGCCGCGGCAATCAAAGCTCGCATGACGGTCAGCCCCGCTGGTCTGAGGTATCAACAGGGCGCACCTGCTCACCCGGCGAGACAAATCCGGCCCCTCGGGTAATCAGGCGAATCTCAGGCGGCAAGCCGGCAACCCAGGCACCGTCGGTCGAGACGCTCAGCAGCCGCACGGTCTCAAACACCACTCGATTATCGGCATCGACATACTTCACGCCGGGCCGGCCATCGTCATCCAGCCCCAGATAAGCCGGCGATATGAAGGTGGCCTGTTGTTCCGGCAGTTGAATACTCAGGCTGGCAGAGCCGCCCGCAGCCCGCTTCAATTCAGGATTCTCCACCACCACTTCCACCGCAAAACTTCGGGTGTCCGAATTGGCAGCGCTGGCCACAAAACTGACAACGCCGGCCAGCCGGGAGCCATCCAGCAGTTGTATATCGACTGCCTGCCCCGGTTGAACCAGCGCCGCCGATTGTTGGGGGATCTGCCCGGTGGCTTTCAGGCGGTCTATCTGTACCAGCTCAAACAGGGGCGTTCCCACCTGCACCAGACTGCCTTCGTCCACTTCGCGACGATTCACAGTGGCATCAAACGGCGCGATGGGCTTGAGGTGATTCAGTGCCAGTTCAGCCGCGGCGAGTTCTGCTCGAGCCGCGGCGAGTTCACTCTGAAGGCGTAGTATTTCAGTTTCGGCGGCCAGATTGCTGGAACGCAGCTTCCGGGCGGCGGCCAGATCCGCTTCCAACTTGCGAATACTCGCCTGCCAACGCTGTACCACCGTATCCCGACCATCCGTCGACAAGGTCGCAAGCACCGTACCCGCTTTCACCTGTTGCCCCAGCTGAACGTTCAGTTGCTCAACAGTACCAGCCACACGGGCACTGACCTGAACCGACTGCCAGGGCTTCAGCTGGCCCTGAAGCTTCAGGGCTGGCTGATAAGCCCTCGCGCTGACCGGTGTTACCTCAACCCGGGTTACGGATACCTGCTCGGAAGCCGGCGCCTCCGGCGCCTCTTCACTGGCGACTTTTACCTCACCCGTTGCCATCCAGATAACCAATAACACGATGACCAGAAGGGATAATCCCAGGGAGCTCCATTTTGCTCTTGCCATGCACCACTCGCCGTGAACAGATTGGGTTTGAGAAAGCGGAAAAACCGGCACCGGTTGAATTTCCGGAAATAAGCCCTTGCATCCGCCTGAAAACGTGGGTTAGATTCTACACACATTGTTCAACTCAATTCAGAGCAGATTGTCGATTCCATGAATCTCAACGCAGTTATGGTCCTTGTGAAGCTAGTCCTGGTGGTCGTGGTACCGTCCGGGGGCTTTTGCGTGGACAAGCGGGTGAGATAGCGACAACCTGACAACGACACCAGAAACCCCCGGCACCGCAAGGTCCCGGGGGTTTCTTTTTTGCGGCAAAGAAAAAGGGAAAAACGACCATGAACGGCTCACAGCACATTCTTGCAGCGTTCCACCGCCATAACATCAGTACGGTTTTCGGGTATCCGGGTGGCTGCATCATGCCCCTGTATGACGCGCTGGTGGATGACGTGGGTGTGGAGCATGTGCTGTGCCGCCACGAGCAGGCCTGCGCCCTGGCGGCAGACGGTTATGCCAGGGCCAGTGGCCAACTGGGAGTTTGTATTGCCACCTCCGGCCCCGGCGCCACCAACCTGATCACTGGCGTTGCCAATGCCTACATGGATTCCATCCCCCTGCTGGTGATCACCGGGCAGGTCCCCTCCGGATTGATTGGTACCGACGCCTTTCAGGAAACCGACATCCTTGGCATGACCCTGGGCATCGTCAAACACAGCTACCTGGTGGACGACCCCGAAGACCTGCCGGGCATTCTGGAGGAAGCCATCGACCTGGCCCAGGCTGGCCGCCCCGGGCCGGTGTGGATTGATATTCCCAAAGACATTCTGTTGTCCGAGATTAAGGCTTCAGCCCCGGCCTGCACCGAGGCACCGCCAGCGGATTGCCCGGAGATCGGCCCGGCCCTGGCCATGCTGAGATCAGCCAGGCGGCCCCTGCTTTACAGCGGTGGTGGTGTGTCTCTGGCCGGAGCCGAAGACCGTTTTCGTACCTTTGCCGAAGTCTCGGGGCTGCCGGGCGTCGTTACCCTCAAAGGCATTGGCAACGCCGGCCGAAACAACCCGAATGATCTGGGCATGCTCGGCATGCACGGTTCCCGGGCGGCCAACAAGGCGGTTGACGAGTGCGACCTCCTGTTCGTGATCGGTGCCCGGCTGGATGACCGAGCCACCGGCAAGCTGGACGGGTTCGCGCCTAATGCCCGGATGATCCATATTGATGCCGATGCCGCCGAGATCAACAAACTGCGGCCGGCAGACCTGTCTCTGCGTGGTGACCTGAACGCCATTCTGGCGGCATTGACCGATGCCATTGCGGCTGAGCCACTGGCTATCGACGCCTGGCAGAAACAATGTCGCACCTGGCATACCACCGGAGGCTTTCGCGCTGCAGATAACGAGGAACCGTTGGCACCCATTACCGGCCCCGCATTCATCCGTCAGCTTTCCGGCATCACCGGCGACGACACTGTCATCGCCTGCGATGTTGGCCAGCATCAGATGTGGGTTGCCCAGTACTACCAGTTCGCCCATCCACGCCACCACCTGACCAGCGGAGGCCTGGGCACCATGGGCTTCGGGCTTCCGGCGGCCATCGGCGCCCAGTTCTCGGACCGAACACGCACCGTCATCAACGTGACCGGTGATGGTTCGTTCATGATGAACGCACAGGAACTGGCCACCATACGGCGCTACAACCTGCCGTTGAAGCTGATCATTCTGGACAACCAGTGCCTGGGCATGGTTCGTCAGCAACAGGAACTGTTCTACAACAACCGCGAAAGCCAGATCGATCTGGATGACAATCCGGACTTTGTCGCTATGGCCCGGGCGTTCGATATCCCGGCCCTGCACATTGAGCGGACCGACCAGATCCGCCGCGGCATCGAGACCATTCTGGCGTACAACGGCCCGATGCTGCTGCATGTTGCCATCAGTCGTGAAGAGAACGTCTGGCCCATCGTCAAAGCCGGCGCCAGCAACAAGGAAATGATTGACGAACCCCGTAAAACGAACAGCCGCAAGGAGCAGGTAGCATGAAGCCGAATCATGAAAGCGCCAGTCAACGATATACCCTGAATTGCCGCATGAACCAGGAAGCGGCAGCTCTGGAGCGGCTGTGCCGGGTGGTGCGGGTACGCGGCTTCCGGATTTCCAGGATGGCCATGGAATCAACTGGCGATACCCTCGACATTGCCCTCACGCTGGAGGGTTCCCGGCCAGTTGCTATGCTTCAATCTCAGCTGGAGAAACTGCATACCGTTGCCGGAGTTGAACTGGTCTCCGATACCATGGCACGGTCGCGATCGGCTTGAAACGACGGAGAGGGATAACGCATGACAACCGATAAACGACGCCGACACTCGGCACCGGTGGTAGACGGAATCAATAAATCCGCCAGCCGGGCCATGCTCCGGGCAGTAGGTTTTACCGACGAGGATTTCCGAAAACCTCAGATTGGCATTGCCTCCACCTGGAGCAACCTCACGCCCTGCAACATGCACATTGACGGCCTGGCCCGGGAGGCCGCCAAGGGTGCCGACGGAGCCGGGGGCAAGAGCCTGATATTCAACACCATCACCATCTCTGATGGCATCGCCAACGGCACCGAGGGCATGAAATATTCTCTGGTGTCGCGCGAGGTGATTGCCGATTCCATTGAGACCGTGGCCGGTTGTGAGGGCTTCGACGGACTGGTCGCCATCGGTGGCTGCGACAAGAATATGCCCGGCTGCATGATGGGCCTGGCCCGGCTGAACCGGCCCTCAGTCTTCGTTTACGGCGGAACCATCATGCCCGGCGAAAACCATACCGACATCATCTCCGTGTTTGAGGCGGTGGGCGCCCATGCCCGCGGTAACATGGAGCTGATCGAAGTCAAACAGATCGAGGAAACCGCGATTCCCGGCCCAGGCTCCTGTGGCGGGATGTACACCGCCAACACCATGGCCTCCGCCATTGAGGCCATGGGCATGAGCCTGCCAGGCAGCTCCGCCCAGAACGCCGTTTCCGACAGCAAACTGGCGGATTGCGAAGCCGCAGGCGCCGCGGTGCTGAAACTGCTCGAAGCCGATATCAAGCCCTCCGACATCATGACCCGGGAAGCGTTCGAGAACGCCATCACCGTGGTGATCGCGCTGGGCGGTTCCACCAACGCCGTGCTTCACCTTCTGGGCATGGCCAGTACCGTGGGAGTGGAGCTGTCACTGGACGATTTCGTACGCATCGGCAAACAGGTACCAGTCCTGGCGGACCTTCGCCCCTCCGGCCACTACATGATGTCCGAGCTGGTGGCCATTGGTGGCATTCAACCGCTAATGAAGATGCTGCTCGACCGGGGGCTGCTGCATGGGGACTGCCTCACGGTGACCGGCAAGACCCTGGCAGAGAACCTCGAGACCGTGGTGCCCTACCCCGAAGGCCAGCAGATCATCCACGCCTTCGACAACCCGATCAAAGCCGACAGTCATCTACGCATTCTCTATGGCAACCTGGCTCCGGAAGGCTCGGTAGCGAAAATCACCGGTAAGGAAGGCACGCATTTTTCCGGTCGAGCCCGAGTGTTTCACTCTGAAGAGGAAGCCCAGGAGCGAATCCTGAATGGCACCGTGGTCGCTGGCGACGTGCTGGTGATTCGATACGAAGGCCCGAAGGGCGGGCCTGGCATGCGGGAAATGCTCAGCCCCACCTCGGCGATTATGGGTAAAGGCCTGGGCAGCGATGTAGCCTTGATTACCGACGGCCGCTTCTCCGGTGGCAGCCATGGTTTTGTGGTTGGCCACATCACACCTGAGGCCGCCGTGGGCGGGCCAATTGCGCTGGTAGAAGACGGCGACACCATTACCATTGATGCCGTGAGCAACTCGATTGTGCTGGAAATCTCTGACGCGGAAATGGAAAAACGGCGCAAAGCCTGGACGCCGCCGGAACCCAGATTTACCCGGGGCGTGCTGGCCAAATATGCCCGTGTGGTGAGCTCTGCATCTACGGGGGCCGTTACCGACCTGCCCTAGTTGGGCTTGGGCTCGCAGCCTTGTATTTGTGGGGCAGGTACGGCGGGTATGGGGTGTTTTTCTTCGGGAAAAAGAACTCGCTTCGCTCAGACACCTTTTTCCTGTCAGAAAAACACCCCATACCCCCCTACCGACGTGCAGAACAGATATACCCCCCACCGACGGGCATCACCGGTATAACCGTAATGCCCGTCGGCGCGGGGTGGTTGGTGGATTTTTCGCCGGAAAAAGGTGTCTGAGCGAAGCGAGTTCTTTTTCCAAGAAAAATCCACCGGCCACCCCGCAAGCCCGCCCCGCAGCCAGAAGGCTAGGAACGAGGCAAACTCAAAGTCCGACGACTACCAGGCCTTATAAGGCAGAAACTTCCCGTTCATGGTAACCACCACCCGGTCGCCCTTCGGATTCTCTTCCTTCTCAATGTCCATGGTGAAGTCAATGGCACTCATGATGCCATCCCCGAACTTCTCGTGAATCAGCGCTTTCATGGTATCGCCATACACGCCTACCACTTCATACAGGCGATAGATCAGCGGATCTTGGGGAACAGCGCCATCCCACGCTTTTTTAGGGCAGACCTGCAGAGCTTCGGCTACCGGCTTGTCGAGGCCGAGGGTTTCGCAGAGGGCGAAAGCCTTGTCCTCGGTGAGGCTGTTCATCCCGAGTGCCGCAGAGGTGGTGAACACCGGCGACAGCCCCACTGCCTCGGCAATTGCTTCCCAGGTCATGCCCTTGGCAACTTTGGCTTCAAGGATTTTTGCGGTCATCAGTTCTTTGTTCATCATGGCTGGTTCCTCTCTTCACTTTTAACGTCAGGCATTCACCGCACGAGCGGCAGTTTCGGATTCGGTTTCAGATTCGGCCGCCGCCGGTTCCGGCTGAGCGATACCTTTGGCAGGCTCGACAACTTTCGGGCTGCCGTCTTGTTCCGGCAGGGCCGAGCCGCTTCGGTTGACCAGGAAGTCAACCAGGTAGTCCCGGGTCTTGTGGTAAGCCGGGTTCTGGAAAATGGTGGCCCGCGCCCGCGGATGCGGGATGTCCACTTTCACACTCTCGGCGATGCGAGCATTGGGGCCGTTGGACATCAGAAAGATGCGGTCGGACAGGAGAATGGCTTCATCAACATCGTGGGTGATCATGAACACGGTCTGGCGGGTTTCTTCCCAGATCTTCACCAGTTCATCCTGAATCACTCCTCGCGTAAGGGCATCCAGCGCGCCGAAGGGTTCATCCAGCAGCAGGAGTTCCGGCTGGGTAGCGAAGGCCCGGGCGATGCTCACTCGTTGGCGCATGCCGCCTGAGAGCTGTGAGGGCTTGCGGTTCATGGCGTGCTCCAGGCCCACCATTTTCAGGTAGCGCTCGCTGTGCTCCCGCACCTTTTCCTTGGACCAGCCGGGCCAACGGGCTTTCACCGCAAATACGATGTTGTTCAGGGCGGTTTTCCAGGGCAGCAGGCTGTAGTTCTGAAACACCACGCCGCGCTCCAGGCCCGGGCCCTTTACTTCCTTGCCGTTCATCACCACGTTGCCGGCGCTGGCTTCGTCCAGGCCAGCCAGCACGTTCAGGATGGTGGATTTGCCGCAGCCGGAGTGGCCGATGATGCAGACGAACTCGCCTTTCTCCAGGGCAAAGCGGATATCCTCGAAGACGGTCAGTTCACCGCCCTGGCCATCCGGATAGACTTTGGACAGGCCATCTACTTCCAGGAATGGTTTACTCATAACAGGTCTCCGTTCGGAGGGTTGAGGCCGGCATCGGCGGCCGGTGCCGGGCCGCTCATTCTTTGTACTCCACCAATTTCTGGGCCTTGCCCAGGGCGAGGTCCAGCAGCATGCCCACCACCCCGATCATCAGGATGGAGAAGATCACACTGGCCAGATCCAGGTTGTTCCACTCGTTCCACACGTAGTAGCCAATGCCGGTGCCGCCCACGAGCATTTCCGCCGCCACGATCACCAGCCAGGCAATACCGATGGAGATGCGCATGCCGGTCAGGATGGTGGGCGCGGCCGCCGGCAGAATCACGGTTAACGCGGTTTTGATCGGCCCCAGTTCGTGGGTTCTGGCCACGTTCACCCAATCCTGCCGGACATTGGCCACACCAAAGGCGGTGTTAAGCAGCATCGGCCAGATCGAGCAGATGAAGATCACGAAGATGGCCGAAGCGTCCGAGTCCTGGATGATGAACAGGGCCAGGGGCATCCAGGCCAGCGGCGAAATCGGCCGCAAAACCTGGATGTAGGGGTTCAGGGCCTTGTACATCAGCGGAGACATACCGATCAGGAACCCCAGGGGCAAGGCGATGGCCATGGCCGCCAGGTAGCCGGTAAGTACCCGGTACACCGAATAAGCGAGCTGGATCCCGATACCCTTGTCGTTGGCGCCGGCGTCGTAGAACGGATTCGACAGCTCGGCCCAGGCCAGCTTGATCACCGCTGAAGGTGGCGGTACCCGGGATTCCTGGTCGGCGCCACCCATGAGCATTTCGTATTCGCTCATTCCGGTCTGGGCTTCCGGCGGCTGGGTTGCCATTTCCCATAGCCCCAGGGCCACAATCAGGAACGACACCGACAGCAACGCCGCCCGTATGTTCAGGGAAGCCATGGTTATACCCTCCCGATGGCAAAACTGCGGGCATACTCTTCCGCGCTGTCCGGATCAAAAGTCTTGCCCATGATGGTGTGGGTCTTGTAGGTCTTGTCCGGCGAGCTGTAGCCCATCTCCTCCATGAGCTTGCCGGTTTCTCCAGCCAGGTAGACCTGCTCGGCGATGCCCTTGTAATCCACGTCGCCCTCGATGTAGCCCCAGCGCTTCATCTGGGTGAGGATCCACACACCCATGGAATGCCAGGGGAACGGATCGAAATCGATGCGATCCGGCACATTCTTCACCTCGCCCAGGCCGTCCGCGTAGTACCCGGTCAGCACCTGCTGTATTACCGGGACCGGCTGGTTCAGGTAGTTCTTGGGCGCGATGGCTTCGGAAATTTCCTTTCGGTTTTCAGGGTTGTTGGAGTATTGGGTGGCATCAATGATGGCGCGCAGCAGGGCTCCATAGGTATTCGGATTCTGAGTCGCAAACTGCTGGCTGCAGGCGAAGGCGCAGCAGGGGTGGCCTTCCCAGATATCCTTGGTAAGCATGTGAATGAAGCCCACCTTCTCCCACACGGCACGCTGGTTGAACGGGTCCGGTGACAGGTAGCCATCGAGGTTACCGGCACGCAGGTTGGCCACCATCTCGGGTGGCGGAACCACTCGGATCTGCACGTCCTTGTCCGGGTCGATACCGTTCTCGGCCAGGTAGTAACGCAGCAGGAAGTTGTGCATGGAGTATTCGAACGGCACGCCGAACTTGAAGCCCTTCCACTGCTTGGGATCGCGTTTGTCCTTGTGGTCGACGTGCAGCACGATGGCCTGGCCGTTGATGTTCTCCACCGCCGGCATGATGAACGGCTCCGGTGTGGAACCGGCACCCATGGTCATGGCCAGGGGCATTGGGGTAAGCATATGGGACGCGTCGTATTCACCGGCCAGGGACTTGTCCCGGGCCACGGCCCAGCCCGCGGTCTTGGTCACGGTCACGTCCAGGCCGTAGCGCTCATAGAAGCCCATGGGGTGAGCCATGATGATCGGCGTGGCGCAGGTAATGGGTACAAAGCCGACGTTCAGTTTGGTCTTCTCAAGCTTGCCGAGGGATTCCTTAACCGCAGCCTTGGCCTTATCCATGGGGAACACGCTGCCCAGCAGCGCGGCGGCGGTGCCCGCACCCATCATTTTCATGAAGCTGCGGCGGCTGTGGTCGTTGTGGCCGAATACGGAGCGGACAACGGCGCTCTCGATGGCTCGGTCCATCATCTCTTCTGAATTCAGTGGCGCCTCCGATGCGTCCTGCCTGCTGACGGAGGAGTTGAGATCCAGCGAAATTGCCGGGGTGTCCTGGCCGGGCTTGCAGTCCGGGCAGCCACAGGTTTTGGCGTGGATCAGCGATTTGTCTCCATCAAACGGATTACCAAGGCTCTTTGTCGTCATGGGGCACTCTCCTGAAGTACGGGTCGTTTATGCACTCTTGCGGTGCAGTAAAGTGGTGGCTCGGCTCCCGGAGAGAATCTGCTCCCGGGCCGACAACACGTTCTGGAGGAGATATCGCAGGGTTTGTGCCAACCCCGATAAAATATTTAACACCTTGTTTTATATTGCTTTTATTTTTCTTCGGTGCTTCTTGTTAACTACGAACTTTCGTGATTAACGATATTTCGTGACCCCTACTACGAAATCTCAGAGTTGGCACAAGGTTTGTTCTGTCTCTGCAAGGCCAGAGAAAGGACAACCCGATGACAATCAAAGCCGCGATAACATCCGCCAGTACCACCAGCTGGATTGACCACCTGCCGGAGGCGGCCCTGCTGGTGGATGCCGGGCGCGATCTCATCATCGCGGCCAACAGTGCCATGGGGCGGCTGGTCGGAACCGACAGGCAGTCTCTGATCGGCACTCCCTGTACCCACCTGTTCACCGACCAGCGGCCTCAGCTCATCGCCTTTACCGAGGAAACCCTGTTTCGCAGTCATGGCTGGAGTCGGGATTTCATCCTGCAGCATCGGGATGGGCGCAACGTGGAGCTGGAGATTTCTTCCTCACGGGTGGGCGAAGCCGAATCCCAGAGTCTCCTGCTACTGCTTCGGGACCGGCGCCAGCTGCGCACCCTGCGGGAACGCCACGACGCCAATCACTACCACCGGGGTGGCCTGCTGGAATGGCGGCGGGTAGAAGAACTGTTCAAGGATATGGAGCGGGAAAACCAGTTGATCCTGCACGCGGTGGGCGAAGGCATTTACGGGGTGGACGCCGAAGGACGGACGACTTTTGCCAACCCGGCAGCGGAACGCATGCTGGGCTGGCGCATTGACGAGCTGATGGGAAGGGTGATTCACCGGGTGGTGCACCACTCCCACGAGGACGGTAGCATCTTCCCACTGAAAGAATGCCCTATCTATGCCGCGTTTCGGGATGCCAGTGTAAAACGGGTTGGCGAGGACTGGTTCTGGCGCAAGGATGGCACCGGCTTTCCGGTGGAATACACCAGCACGCCCATTATAGACAATGGTCACCCGGTTGGCGCCGTGGTGGTGTTTCGCGATATCTCTGCCCGACTTGAGACTCAGAAGGAATTGCAAAAAGCACTGGAGGAAGTGGAAACCCTGAAACACCGCCTGGAAATGGAAAACGCCTACCTTCAGGAAGAACTCAGTGCGGAATACCACTTTCACGAAATTTTAGGCCAGAGCGATGCTATCAAAGCCATCGTTCGCAGAATCGGAATGGTCGCCCCAACCGATGCCAACGTGTTGATCACCGGGGAATCCGGTACCGGCAAGGAACTCATTGCCCGGGCCATTCATCAGTCAAGCAGCCGGCGGGATCGACCCCTGATCCGGGTAAACTGCGCAGCGATTCCCAAGGATCTGTTTGAGAGTGAGTTCTTTGGCCATGTAAAGGGTGCCTTTACCGGAGCCGTCAGCGACCGGGTTGGCCGCTTCGAGCTCGCCGATGGGGGTACCCTTTTTCTGGATGAAGTGGGCGAGATCCCACTGGAGCTCCAGGGCAAGCTGCTGCGGGTCTTGCAGGATCAACAGTTCGAACGCGTGGGGGAAAACCACACCCGAGCCGTGGACGTTCGTGTCATTGCCGCCACCAACCGCGACCTGAGAACCGAGGTCCGGGACAAGAACTTCCGGGAGGATCTGTACTTTCGCCTGAATGTGTTCCCTATTGAGTCGGTGCCGTTGCGCCGACGTATCGAGGACATTCCCATTCTCGCCCAGGAGTTTCTGAACCGGGCGTGCCAGAAATTCAACCGGCCACCGCTGGCACTCCGGGAGCGGGACGTGGAAACGCTCAAAGCTTACCCGTGGCCAGGCAATGTTCGGGAGCTGGAAAACGTTATTGAACGTCAGGTGATCACAGCCGATGGCCGGCTGGATCTGGACCTGCAGGGTCCGGATTCTGCCGCCAGACACACGCTGGAACCCATGCCGCCAGCCAGGCATTTCGACGGTGATCTGATGACAGAACACGAACTCAGGGAGCTTGAGACAAACAACCTGAGACGAGCCCTGAAAATCAGTGGCGGCCGGGTGTTCGGCGACGATGGCGCCGCTGCGCTGCTGGGTGTCAAACCGACCACCCTGTCCTCACGCCTGAAAAAGCTGAAAATCGAACCGCGACAATTTCAGGAACGGGATCTTTAACCCGGCCACCCGCAAGCCCGCCCCAGAGCTGACAGGCTACAGGGAATATAAGCCGATCAGATCAGCTCAATAGCCACAGCCGTGGCTTCACCACCACCGATGCAGAGCGAGGCTACACCACGCTTAAGCCCACGCTGTTTCAACGCATTGATCAGGGTGACGATGATCCGGGAGCCGGAGGAACCAATCGGATGCCCCAGTGCACAGGCACCGCCGTGCACGTTGACCTTCTCCGCAGGAAGCTTCAGCTCATTGATCGCCGCCAGGGTGACCACGGCAAAGGCTTCGTTGATCTCGAACAGATCGACATCGTCCAGCGTCCACCCCGCTTTCTTGAGCACCTTCTCGATGGAGCCGATCGGTGCGATGGTGAATTCGGACGGCAGGCGTGCGTTGGTAGCGTGGGCCACGACCCGGGCCTGCGGGGTCAGGCCCCGGGCATCAGCTTCGGCGGCTGAGGCCAGTACCAGCGCGGAAGCACCATCACTGATGGAGCTGGAGTTGGCGGCGGTGACAGAACCGTCCTTGGCGAACGCGGGTTTGAGGTGTGGAATTTTTTCCGGTTTGGCGTTGCCCGGTTGTTCATCGGTATCCACTTCGGTGTCGCCGCCTCGGCCCGGGACGGTTACCGGTACGATTTCGTCCCGGAACCAGCCGTTTTCGATGGCCGCCAGGGATTTCTGCAGGGAGCCGATGGCGAATTCGTCCATGGCCTGGCGGGTGATGTCGAATTTGTCTGCCGTGCGCTGGGCGAATACGCCCATCAGGCCACCCTCGTAGGCATCCTCCAGACCGTCCAGGAACATGCTGTCGAGCACCTGGCCATGGCCCATGCGCATGCCGGCACGGGCTTTCGGCAACAGGTACGGTGCCTGGCTCATGTTTTCCATGCCGCCGGCGATCATGATGTTATTGGTGCCAGCTTTGATCTGGTCGTGAGCCATGATGACGGCCTGCATTCCGGAGCCGCACATTTTGTTGATGGTGGTACAACCGGAGCTGTCCGGGATGCCAGAGGCCCTTGAGGCCTGGCGAGCTGGTGCCTGGCCCAGCCCCCCGGGCAGTACGCAGCCCATGATCACTTCCTGGATGTCGGCCGGCTGAAGGCCGGAGCGTTCAATGGCTGCCTTAATGGCGACGGCACCCAGGTCCGGTGAACGTACCGTACTCAGGGAGCCCATCATTCCGCCCATGGGGGTTCGGGCGGAGCCTGCTATAACGATGTCATTGTTGTTCATTGAATCTGGTCTCCATGTTGGGAGTCAGGTTCGATCAGGGGGATACCTTTCCGAGACACGCTGTGAATACATCCCTGTACGCTCGACAAAAGCCATCCATGGCTTTTGACGGTCCCGGAAAGGTATCCCCCAGCTCGAACCCCATACATTTCAGTCGCCTTCAAAAAGAATTAGCGCTGGATTCAGGAGGTACTATCTTCCGAGTACCGACCGGGCAATGATTTCCTTCATTACTTCCGACGTGCCGCCATAAATCCGCTGCACCCGGGCATCAATAAAGTTCCTGGAAATCGGGTACTCCGTGGTGTAGCCATAGCCGCCAAACAGCTGCAAACAGCCATCAGCAACACGACACTGCATCTCGGTAGCGCTGTACTTGGCCATGGACGCCGTGGGGGCATCCAATTTGCCCTCTTCGTATTCCCGAATGCACTGGTCCACAAACGCTTTGTTGATGCGGTAATCCGTTTCCATGCGGGCAATTTCGAAGCGTGTGTTCTGCAACTGGCTGAGCTTCTGGCCAAACAGCTCACGCTCCTGGGCATACTGGATCGTCATGTCCAGCGAGCCCCGGGCCGCTGCCACCCCCAGCGCTCCGATCACCAGTCGCTCACGGGGCAGTTCGCGCATCAGGTAAACGAAACCCTGCCCTTCCTCGCCCAGCAACGCCGAGGCAGGTACGCGCATGTCGGAGAAAAACAGCTCGGAGGTATCGCCAGAGTGCTGGCCAATCTTGTCCAGGTTCCGGCCTTTGCTGAATCCTGGCAACGACGTATCGACCAGAAACAGGCTGATCCCTTTGGCTCCGGCTTTGGGATCGGTTTTGGCGGCGACGATCACCATGTCGGCGTGTTGGCCGTTGGTGATGAAGGTCTTGGAGCCATTGAGGATGTAGTCGTCGCCGTCTTTCACAGCGCTGGTACGCATGGCCTGCAAGTCGCTGCCGGCGCCCGGCTCGGTCATGGCGATGGCGCCTACCGCCTCACCTGATACCATCTTCGGCAGCCACTGCTGTTTCTGCTCTTCATTGCCGATATGGCTGAGATAGGGCGCGACAATGTCGGAATGCACCATCACGTTGGTGGAAAGCGCACCGAATCCCAGCCGGGCAAGCTCCTCACCCACCACGACCGAGTACTGGAAGGGTGCACCGCAGCCGCCGCAGTCTTCCGGCACATCGACGCACAGCATGCCTGCATCGCCCAGAGTGTTCCAAAGCTCCCGTGGCACAATGCCGCTTTTCTCCCAGGCCTCGTAATGCGGGGCCACTTCGGTTTCCAGAGCCTTGATCACAGACTCCCGGAAAAGAGCCAGTTCTTCCTGATCGACAGGGTTAGTCATATCACTCACCTGTGGTTACCGGTTCGCTTTTGGCGAACACCATTACAGAAACCTGCTTTTGGCAGGTTATTTCAATGTCACTTTGGCGCCATCCGCAGGGCACAATCAAGCCGGATGACTTCGCCATTAAGAATCGGGTTGCGCACCATCTGGTCCACCATCATCCCGAACTCTTCCGGTTTACCGAGGCGTTTCGGGAACGGCAGCGTGGCTGCAAGGCTGTCCTGCACTTCCTGGGGCATACCCGCCAGCATTGGTGTCATAAACAGGCCAGGAGCAATGGTATTTACCCGAATCCCTTCACGGGCCAGCTCGCGGGCCGCCTGCAGGGTCAGGGACACCACACCGCCTTTGGATGCGCTGTAAGCCGCCTGGCCAATCTGGCCTTCGTAGGCAGCAACCGAAGCGGTATTGATGATGACACCGCGCTCGCCGTCACCGTTCGGTTCCCGTTGCGCCATATCGGCAGCCGCCAGCCGCAGGATATTGAAAGTGCCGATCAGATTAACCTGGACCACCTTGCTAAAGCTCTCCAGCGGCATCACACCCTCACGGCCCAGAATCTTGGCCGCCGGTGCAATACCCGCGCAGTTCACGGCGACACCGCAGGGGCCGTGAGCCTCTCGCGCAGCAGTGACAGCAGCCTCAGCACTGTCGGCCGAGGTCACATCGCAATGCAGGAAGATACCGCCGAGCTCAGCCGCAACCTTTTCGCCCGACTCCTTGTTCACATCAAGAATCGCAACCTTGCAGCCAGCCGCCGCCAGAGCACGGGCAGCGCCCTCACCCAGACCGGAGGCACCGCCTGTTACAATTGCCGGCACATTCTGGAATTCCATCGGGTACTCCTTATTAACAATGATCGAAGTCTGATCCGCGGGTATCCATTCGGACCACAAAAACACTTTACGTTTACGTAAACTTTAACTAACCTTGGTGAAAAAAGGAAATCCGTCATGAGCGAAAAACGAACTTTCAGCATCAGCGAGCTTTCCCAGGAGTTCGACGTAACCACACGAAGCATCCGCTTCTACGAAGACCAGGGGCTTCTGAACCCCACCCGGCGCGGGCAGACCCGCATCTTCAGCAACAAAGACCGGGTACGCCTGAAGCTGATCCTGCGCGGCAAGCGCATGGGTTTTTCCCTGGCCCAGACCAAGGAGCTGTTCGACCTTTGGGATGAAACCCTCACCGGCAACGAAAAGCAGCTGTTGAAAATGCTCGAAATCCTGGGCGACCGGCGCGCGCACCTTGAACAACAGAAAGACGACATCGCGCAGGCGGAGATGGAAATAGACACCGCAGAAACCCGATGCCGCGAAGCCCTGGAAGAACTTCAGAAAAAGAAAGAACAACAAAGCCTGGCCACCGACTAAGGCAACAACCGGCAGCGGGCCGCTTAACGACACGCACTAGCAAGAACAAAAAAGGCAGCACACCATGAAATCCCAATACAGCGAACTCAACTTCGGCCTGGGCGAAACCCTCGACAGCCTGCGTGAACAGGTCAACCGCTTCGCCGCCGATGAAATCGCTCCCCGGGCCGAGGAAATCGACCGCACCAACGAATTCCCCATGGACCTGTGGCGCAAACTGGGCGACATGGGCCTGCTGGG
>NZ_DIHV01000045.1:8734-36040 GCF_002420325.1 Marinobacter sp. UBA5687 | reverse complement strand
AACCTGGGCAACGCCACCGGTCACCCGTCCCGCATCATGGACGGCTCCTTTGCCAACCAGGTGCTGGCGCAGATGTATCTGTTCGAGCGCAAGTTTGCCGACCTGCCGGAAGATTCCAAGGCCAAGGGCGTTTACGTACAGGTTCTGCCCAAGCAGCTGGACGAGGAAGTGGCCCGCGCCATGGTGGAAGGCTTTGGTGGCGTGATCACCAAGATGACTCCAGACCAGGCGAAATACATCGGTGTACCGGTCGAAGGCCCGTACAAGCCGGAAAGCTACAGGTACTAATCGGACACAAACATGGAATCCCAGAAGCAATTCAAACGCCGCTTCAGTTTCGAGTTTTTCCCGCCCAAGACCGATCAGGGCAAGGAGAAGCTGCAAGCGGTGCGTAACCAGCTGGCCGAGGTGAACCCGGATTTCTTCTCGGTCACCTTCGGAGCGGGCGGTTCCACCCGGGACCGCACCATCGAGACGGTGCTGAACCTGCACCAGCAGGGCATCTCCACGGCACCGCACCTCTCCTGCGTGGGCGGTACCCGGGAAGAAATCGGTGAGCTGCTGGATGTGTATAAAGAGAACGGCATCAACCGGATCGTTGCCCTGCGTGGCGATATGCCATCGGGCATGGGCGCTTCCGGTGAACTGCGTTACGCCAACGAACTGGTGGAATTTATCCGGCAGCACAGCGGCGATCACTTCAATCTGGAAGTGGCCGCTTACCCGGAGTTTCACCCTCAGGCCCGCAACGCCGAAGATGACCTGAAGAACTTCGCACGGAAAGTACAGGCCGGTGCCAACAGCGCCATCACCCAGTACTTCTTTAATGCCGACAGCTACTTCTACTTCATCGACCGTCTGGAGCAGATGGGTGTCACCATTCCGGTGGTGCCGGGCATCATGCCCATCGTCAACTTCTCCAGCCTGGTGCGGTTCTCGGACATGTGCGGCGCGGAGATCCCGCGCTGGATCCGCAAGCAGTTGGAAGCCTACGGTGACGACACCGACAGCATCCGCAAGTTCGGTGAGGAAGTGGTCACTGAAATGTGCCAAAAACTGCTCAAGGCCGGGGCTCCAGGGTTGCACTTCTATACTCTGAACCAGGCTGAACCCAGCCTTTCCATCTGGAAGAATCTGGGCATCAGCGACCGGGAGAAAATCGCGTTCTGACACGCCTTCCCGACCGCTACAGAGAGGGGCTCCGGCCCCTCTTTCCTTTCATAACCGCCTGATTTCCTGCAAATCCTGTCTCCATAGTCTAAACTGTATCTGATGCATCCCCATCAACGCTCCCTGTGATGCACGGCCACAAAGAGTGCTTTCACAGACTGCCTTACCGGGCAGACGGGGCATAAAAAAACAGAAAGGAGAAAGCATGAGCACGAAATGGCTGAAAACACTGGGTGCTGGTCTGGCACTGTCTGTAGCCGCAACCTCAGTCAGCGCAGAGACCCTGCGCGTGGTCACCGACCCAAGCTTCGTCCCGTTTGAAATGATGGACCAGGAAACCGGAGAAATGATCGGTTTCGATATGGAGATCATTGCCGAAGTCGCCGAACGTGCAGGCTTTGATTACGACCTCAACACCATGGATTTCAACGGCATTATCCCGGCCCTGCAAACCGGCAACGTGGATATTGCCATCGCCGGCATCACCATTACCGATGAGCGCGAGGAAATCGTCGACTTCTCCGATCCTTACTACGATTCCGGTCTGCGCATCCTGGTGAGCCAGAACAACGGCGACGTTGATGAAATGTCGGACCTGGAAGGCATGAAAGTGGGCACCAAGATTGGTAGCACCAGCTATGACTTCCTGATGAAGAGCCTGGACGACAACGACGGTGTAACGCCGTACCCCGGCAGCTCCGACATGTACATGGCGCTGATGTCCGGTGCCGTTGATGCGGTTTTCTACGATGCCCCAAACGTTGGCTACTTCGCCAGCACCCGAGGCAAAGGCAAGGTCAAGACCGTCGGCCCCCTGTATGAAGGCCAGCAGTACGGTATTGCCCTGAAGAACGGCAGCAAATGGGTCGGCCCGGTTAACGAGGCCCTGGCAGAAATCAAGGAAGACGGCACCTACAAGACCATTTATGAAAAATGGTTCGGCCCCATGCCTGAAGACAAATAACCCGCCACTCGAACCGGCCGGGGCACACAATGCCCTGGCCGATTCCTCCCAACCCAACGGAGAAACACACTGTGGAATTCCAGTTTCAGTTTGACTGGCAGGCGGCCATCAATTCCATTCCCTACCTGGCCAAGGGTATTCCCTACACCCTGATGATTTCCTTCGGTGGCCTGGCCATCGGTTTTGTTCTGGGCATCGTGTTCGGCCTGCTCAGCATCAACAAGAATTGGTTCTTGCGCTGGCCCGCCACTGCCTACATCGAGATTTTCCGCGGCACCCCCATCCTGGTACAGGTGCTGTTTATCTTCTACGGCCTGCCCGACCTGGTTGGCGGCCCGATCGACCCGCTGACAGCCGGTATTGCCGCGATCGCCCTAAACTCCGGTGCCTATATCTCCGAAGTCGTCCGTGGTGGCGTGCAGTCCATTGACAAAGGCCAGACCGAAGCCGGTCTGTCTCTGGGCCTGTCACGCTCCCAGACTTTCTGGAACATTGTCTGGCCCCAGGCCTTCCGACGCATGATTCCGCCCTTGGGCAACCAGGCCATCGTCAGCATCAAGGACACCTCACTGTTCTCGGTCATCGGCGTGGGCGAACTGGTACGCCAGGGCCAGGTGTACATTGCCAATACCTTCACCGCGTTCGAGGTGTATTTTGTGGTGGCCATCATGTACCTGGCCATTACGCTGTCCCTGTCACTGATCCTGCGGCTGCTTGAGCGCCGTGGTGTAGCGTCTGCCTGAAGGAGCCCGAGCAATGACACAGATTGTAAAAATGAAGGGCATGAACAAATACTTCGGCAAACTGCATGTCCTCAAGGATATCGACCTGACCGTGGAACAGGGCGAAGTGGTGGTGATCATCGGCGCCAGTGGCTCCGGCAAATCCACCCTGATTCGTTGCGTGAATGGCCTGGAAGAATACGAATCCGGGTCGCTTGAGGTGGATAACCACCCTCTGGCCCCGAAAGGCGGGAATCAGAACAGCCTGGCGGAAATCCGCAAGGAAGTGGGCATGGTGTTCCAGCAGTTCAACCTGTTCCCGCACCTGACGGTGAAAAAGAACATCATGCTGGCGCCCATGAAGGTGAAAAGAACGGCCGAAGTGGTTGCCAACGCCACCGCCGAACGCCTGCTGGAACGTGTAGGCATCGGCAACCAGGCCGATAAATACCCCAGCCAGCTATCCGGCGGCCAGCAACAGCGGGTGGCCATCGCCCGGGCTCTGGCCATGGAACCCAGGCTGATGCTGTTCGACGAACCCACGTCAGCGCTGGACCCGGAAATGATCGGGGAAGTGCTGGATGTCATGCGGGAGCTGGCCCGAGAAGGTATGACCATGATGGTCGTCACCCATGAAATGGGCTTCGCCCGCGAGGTGGCCGACCGGGTGATCTACATTCACGAAGGCCAGATTGTCGAGGAAGGCAAACCCGACGAGGTGTTCGATAACCCTCAGAATGAGCGCACCCAGGCATTCCTGTCCCGGGTACTGGCTCACTGACCCTCGCGTTTAAAGCAACTGGCGGATGACGTCATACTCACGTTCAATCTTGGCGTGGGAGTCATCCGCCAGAAACTTCGCAATCTTCCGGCCCAGAAACGGCACCTCGCACAGCACCGAAAGGCTCACGTAGTTGATACAACGGTCGCCGTTGCCCAACAGCCGCATCGCGCCCTTGATCTTCGCCGGCACGCCGTCAATACGCACCCGAAACTCGCAGTGCCACTCGTCGTCGTCCTTGCGGAACCAGTGCTCTTCCTGCCGCACCCGGTTCCATTCCCGGTGGAAACCGGAAAGCACACCCGGCACCGGTGCCGAGGCGGTCATTTCCCGCTCGATCACCAGTTTGGCCGACATTTCGTCCTTTTTCAGCTCGGTCACCCTGAGATTGCGGGCGCCCAACTGCTCGTTTTTGTTACGTATGTGCGCCTCATCGAAGAAACGCTCGATCACCTGATCAAGCCCCCGCTCGTAGGGGTGCTCCAGATTGAGTTCCATGATTACCTCCGAACCTGTCTTACCCCTATTGTTGCGGTCGCCCGGCGTGGCAACATTGGCCGGGCGGGCAAGCAAACCGGGCAAGCAAGCCAGACCGATTGGTTCACATTCTGGCGCTGTTAAGCGATGGCCCGGGCAAGTATCATGTGAGGATTTTAACGAACCGAACAAAACCGTCCGGGAGCTGACAGGAGACAACAATGCGCAATGCCGATCTGGTCGCACGGGATCTCAAATCCGTGTGGCACCCGTGCACCCAGATGAAAGACCACGAGACCCTGCCCCTGATCCCCATCAAACGGGGCGAAGGTGTCTGGCTGGAGGACTTTGAGGGCAACCGCTACATCGACGCCGTCAGCTCCTGGTGGGTTAACCTGTTCGGCCACGCCAATCCGCGCATCAACTCTGCCATTCAGGAACAGATCGGCCAGCTCGAACATGTGATTCTGGCCGGATTCAGTCATGAGCCAGTGGTTAATCTGTCGGAGCGGCTGATCGAGGTAACGCCGGAAGGCCTGAACAAGTGTTTCTATGCCGACAATGGTTCCTCGGCCATCGAAGCCGCTCTGAAGATGAGTTACCACTACTGGAAAAACCACGGCAAACCGGGCAAGAAGAACTTCGTTAACCTCAGCAACAGCTACCATGGCGAAACCCTGGGCGCGCTGGCCCTGGGCGACGTGGCCCTGTACAAGGACACCTACCAGCCGCTGCTGATGGAAGTGCTGACCGCCCCCTCACCGGACGCCTACAACAAAGAGCCGGGCGAAACCGATGAAGAGTACGCCCTGCGCCAGTTCGAGGCCATGGACAAACTGCTGGCCGAGAAACACGACGAAATCTGCGCTGTGGTGGTGGAGCCGTTGATCCAGTGCGCCGGTGGCATGCGCATGCACCACCCGATTTACCACACCAAACTGCGGGAAGCCTGCGACCGTTACGGGGTGCACCTGATCGCGGATGAAATTGCCGTCGGCTTTGGCCGCACCGGTACTCTGTTCGCCTGTGAACAGTCTGGTATCACCCCCGATTTCATGTGCCTGTCCAAAGGCCTGACCGCAGGCTACCTGCCGTTGTCCGTGGTGCTCACCACCGACACCGTCTACAACGCCTTTTACGACGACTACGAAACCATGCGCGCCTTCCTGCACAGCCACAGCTACACCGGCAACCCCATCGGCTGCGCCGTCGCCCTGGCCACGCTCGACATTTTCCGGGATGAGAACGTCATCGAAAACAACCGCCAGCTGTCCCGCTGTATGGCCGAGTCCGTTGCCCATCTGGCCGACCACCCGAACGTGGGCGACATCCGCCAGCACGGCATGACCATGGCCATTGAAATGGTTAAAGACAAAGCCAGCAAAACCCCGTTCCCCTGGCAGGAGCGCCGTGGCATCAGAGTGTATAAGCATTCACTCACCCGCCAGGCCTTGCTGCGCCCCCTGGGTAACGTGCTGTACTTCATGCCGCCCTACGTGATCACCGAAGAACAGATTCGCCATCTGGCTCAGGTGGCCACCGAAGGCATCGAAATCGCGGTCAAGGACTGAGAACCGCCGCCATGAGAATCCCGCGCATCTTCACCGACAGCCCCCTGGCTGTCGGCGGCCAGTGCCAGCTGGACGACAACGCCGCCAACCATGTGGGCCGGGTCCTGCGCATGCAGGCAGGCCAGGCACTTCAGCTCTTCAACGGTGACGGCCAGGACTACCGCGCCACCATTACCGAAGCCGGAAAAAAGCACGTGCAGGTGGAAGTCCAGGAAGCCGCTGAAAACGAAACAGAATCGCCCCTCAGAGTAGTACTGGCACAGACCCTGTCCAAGGGCGACCGCATGGACTACGCCGTACAAAAAGCAGTGGAAATGGGCGTGAGCGAAATCGTGCCGCTGACCACCGAACGCTGCGACGTCAAACTCAAAGGCGACCGGGAAGACAAACGCCTTCGGCACTGGCAACAGGTTGCCATCAGCGCCGCCGAACAGTGCGGCCGTGCCCGGGTTCCAGACATACAGCCGGTTATGACCGTGCAACAGTGGCTGGAACACGCCCGGGCCTGTGACTTGCGCCTGGTGCTACACCATCGCACCGAACGGTCCCTGAACACCCTCGAAAAGCCCTCCAGCATCGCCCTGATGATCGGCCCCGAAGGCGGCCTGACCGCTGAAGAAATTGCCCTGGCCGAGGACAACGGTTTTCTGCCCGTTGCCCTGGGCCCCCGGGTACTGCGCACCGAAACTGCACCCGTTGCCGCCATCGCCCTGTGTCAGTGGCTCTGGGGGGATATCGGCGCCTGAGACAGGCGGGTGACTATTCATGGCGTCACGTCCTGGCATCCCAGTCATTGACAGAGCTGTCAGTGAACAACATTATCTTGTCTGACAAAAAGTGGGCGGGAATGCCACCTTGGATGGGCGCCTGCACCCAAGAAAACAATTAAGAGCCCAGGATGATAAACCTACTTACCAATCCGGAATTTTGGCAATACCTCAGCATCCCCGTGATCGCCGCCCTCATCGGCTGGAGCACCAACTGGCTCGCCATCAAAATGACCTTCTACCCTCTGGAGTTCATCGGCAAGCCGCCGCTTCTGGGCTGGCAGGGCATTATCCCCTCCAAAGCCCGCAAAATGGCCGCCAAAAGCGTGGATGCCACCATCGCCAAAATCGGTACCGTTCAGGAAATCTTCGAACAGATCGACCCCAAAGTCCTGGCCGCCCACATCATCTACACCGTCGATCCGCGCATTGAAGAATATGTCGACGAACTTATGCTGCGGGAATACCCCACCTTCTGGGAAAACCTGCCGGCCTCGGCCCGCAAAATGGTCTACGACCGGGTACGCAAATCCACCCCACAACTGGTCGACAACCTGGTCGAAGACATCTCAGACAACATTGAAGACCTGCTCGACATCAAAGGCATGGTCATCGAACGCCTGGCCCGGGATAAAAAGCTGCTCAACCGGATATTTCTGGAGTGTGGCGACGTGGAGTTCCGCTTCATCATCAATTCCGGCCTCTACTTCGGCTTTCTGTTCGGCATCATCCAGATGGGCGTGTGGTACCTGTACCCGGCCATCTGGGTGTTGCCTCTGTTCGGGCTCCTTGTGGGCTGGGCCACCAACTGGATTGCACTGAATGTGATCTTCCGGCCCCTGCACGAACACAAGGTCGGCCCGCTGCGAATCCAGGGCCTGTTCCTCAAGCGCCAGCCGGAAGTGGCGGAATCCTTCTGTCATATCGTGACCCACGAGATACTGACCGTGGGCAACATCATCAACGCCATCCTCGAAGGGCCCAAAGGTGACCGCGCCCGCAACATGGTAAAAAAACACATCAAACCGCTGGTGGATGAAACCGCAGGCATGGGCAAGGCCCTGACCCAGATGGCATTCGGCCCCACCGGCTTTGCCACCCTGAAAAACCAGGTGGGCGAAAAAGCCATCGCGATATCCCAGAGTTCCTTCAACAACCCCGTGTTCGAGCGAGACCGTGCCCGGGCGGTGGAGTCCATCATGGTGGAGCGGATGAATGCCCTGTCTTCGGAAGAATTCCAGGATCTGCTGCGCCCGTGCTTCCAGGAAGACGAGATCAAACTGATCCTGGTGGGCGCCTTCCTGGGTCTGGTGGCCGGTGTGTGCCAACTGGTCTTTGTCTTTGGCGAGTCCTTTTCCTGATCGTTGTCAGGGCTGTGCAGGGTTGCATTACGCTACTATACTGGCCAGATAACCAGTCCATTCTTTATACACGCTATCCGGAGGCAAAGGATGCCGGGCTTTTTTTCCTGGATATCAGGCCTGTTCAACAGCACTCAACCCGTTCCGCAGGCTGCGTCCGAAACCCGCCTCTTTAATCCTTCCAGTACCAGCCAGCCAAGCCAGAGCAACGATGAAGGCGACATCGTCGGCCAGCTGGAAGACCACCTGTTTAGTTGGTTGCTGGATGTGGAACCCGCGCGCCTTCGTGCCAGCACAGACAGCGGTGAAAAGGACCTGGCCGAACTGGAACGGCGCCTGCAAATGAACGAGATGGAAGAGCTGCCCCGGAAACCTGGCAGCTTGCCCATGTTGATGCGAGCACTGTCCAATGAAGCCACCGAACGCAAAGAGCTAACCCGCATCATTCTGAGTGACCCGTCACTGACCGACCAGTTGCTCCAGGTGGCCAACAGCCCCTACTTCCGCCCGAGTGAACACGTCATAGAATCCGTTGACCAGGCGGTGTTCGTGCTGGGTGTGGACGGCATCCGGAACGTGATTGCTGCAGCGGTTATGCGGCCTATGATGGCGGCCCGAAACAGCCGCGAGGCACTCTTCGCCCAACGATCCTGGCGCTGGGGCCTGACCTGCGCCCGAGCGGCGGAAATGATTGCCAAGATTCACCGGGACGACACCAGCGCCCACTTCATGGTTGGCCTGCTGCCTGCATTGGCGTACATCACCATTCGCAGGGAACTGGGGCGTATCTACCGCACCAGGGGCTCTGGCAGTGAACCGGAGCCGGCGTTACTGAGATTGGCCCTGGCCCGCTATCAGTGGGCCACCTGCCAGTTACTGGCCAATGTCTGGAATCTGCCCCCCAAATACCATGCCTGGCTGTTATCGGCGGAACGGCCGGCGCCACGGCAGGCCCACTCCGCACTGACCGACGGCCTGCTTCTGGGCACCCGGGAAGTGCTGCGCCATGCCCGCCAGAGGAACCTGTCGGAAGAAAATCTGATTCGTATTGTGCACCTTTCCCCGGAGCAACTGGGCAGGGTACGTACGGTATTGCTCAGAATGCTCCAGGAAGGCAAAAGTTCACAGGTTCGGACCTGACTCCGGTGCTTTGACAATAGCCGCACCGGGCGGTGTAGCGGCATTCAGCAGGCTGGCAAAGCTGACATCGTCACTGGTGGGCGCAAGATCGATCAGTTCCCTCGGCATGGCCCCGGCAGGCAGGCGATCCACCACCCGGTCTTCGTCCTTGCGCACGGCCCGCAGCACGCTGCCGACCGTAATCAGATCCAGTGTTCGCCCTGGAACCAGCTGATCGCCATCTCGTCCCGCCAGATTCAGCAATCCGGCGCGGATCAGCTTGTCGCTGATCTTGCGGGTGACTTCGCCGGGGATCCGCAACTGCTGCTCCAGAGACTCCTGCTGAGGCGCCGGTTCACCGCAGCTGAACGGCTTGGCCACCATCCACATCAGGGCAAGCCCTACCCGCTCCTGCAATTCCGGCGCAAGCTGGACATTGCGGCGCTTGGCCACGGCCCCCGGGTTCTGCAGATAGAACGCCAGGCTGGCACCGAGCAGCAGAATCATCCAGTTCAGATAGGTCCAGATCAGCAGAATGATACCGACCGCAAAACCGGAGTAGATGGCCGCATACTTGGCCGAGCCGGCCACGAACGAGGCAAACAGCATGCCGCCAGCCTGCCAGGAAACGCCGGCCACCAGCCCGGCGATAAACGCGTAGCGCAGCTTCACCCGGGTGTTAGGGATAAAGATATAAACAAAGGTGAACGCGCCCACCACCAGGAAAAACGGTGTAAATCGACTGGCAAGGACAATCAGCGAACCAAACGGCTCGATGGCCATAAGATTCTGCGCGATTTCTGAAGAGAATATGGTGGCGGTTACCCCGATAGCCGAAACCATCAACAAAGGGCCGACCATGATGACGCTCAGATAGTTACTGAAACGCTGTGCCATGGAGCGCATTTCCGGCACCCGCCAGATCATGTTGAACGAGCGCTCGATTTTCTGAACCAGGGAAATGACGGTGTACACCAACAAGGCCAGACCCACCGAGCCCAACACACCGACTTTCATATTATCGACAAAGCCCAGGATTCGCTCAGCCACCTCCACACCCTGTGGGCCCATCGGCTGGAAGAACTGGTACAGGAATGGCTCCATGCGCTGGTGCACACCCAGCGCTTTCAGCACGGAAAAGCTCAGGGCGAGCAACGGCACAATGCTGAGCAACGTGGTGTAAACCAGGCTCATGGCGTGCAGTGTCAGCTGACCACTGATCACATCGCGGATCAGGGCATAAGCCGAGCGCCCGGATTTATACAGCCAGGTCCAGGGCCAGGTCTGCGGTGGGTTGGAATTGGACAGTATCCAGTCTTCAGCAGCCTGCAGCCGCTCTTTCATCTGGGTGGAAGCCACGTAACATCCTGCTTGTCAGTGTTTCTTCAAGCTTATCAGGCAGCTGTCAGTAAACAACCCGGAAACCGGGTATTTGTTGTACACCCGGACAAATCCTCCTGACGGCGGGCTTCCTTCACCCGACTTCAGGTAACCGACGCCAGATTGCGCGCCGTAATCTCCACAATTCGCTGTCGCGCCTCCTGGCTCGCCCAGGCAGAGTGTGGGGTCAGAATCAGATTGGGAACATTGTCTGCCAGCAGCGGGTTACCATTGCGGGGAGGTTCTTCGGTCAACACATCAAAGCCTGCACCGGCAATGTCGCCATTCCGCAAGGCGTCAGCCAAAGCCGATTCATCAACCAAGCCGCCTCTACTGGTGTTGATCAGCAGTGCCGACGACTTCATTAAACCCAGTTCCCGGGCGCCAATCATGTTGCGGGTTTCTTCTGTCAGCAGGCAGTGCAGTGATAGCACGTCAGCCTGCACCAACAGTTCATCCAGCGGAATTCGAGGGTAGCCATCCACCTCGCCAGGCTCTTGGCCGGGCCGGCAGCCGAGGACGATGTTCATGCCAAACGCCTTTGCCCGTTCCGCCACACCCTGGCCAAGATCGCCGTAGCCGACAATGCCCAGAGTTTTGCCTTCCAGCTCCATAATCGGGTAGTCCATCAGGCAGAACATATCGCTTTTGGCCCACTGGCCGTTGCGGGCATCCCGGTTGTAATCCAGCAGCCGGGTGGCCAGTGCCAGGATGAGTGCCATGGTGTGCTGGGCAACGGTGGAACGGCCATAGTTGGTAACGTTCATTACCTTGATGTCGTGGGCCTTGGCGGCTTCCAGATCGATGTTATTGAGGCCGGTTGCCACCACCGCGATGGTTTTCAGTTCCGGGCAGGCTTCAAAATGTTCACGGCCCAGCACAACCTTGTTAACCAGCACCGTATCAAAGCCCTGAATCCTTTGAATCACCTGCTCGGGGTTGGTGCGCGGGTGGCAGGTCAGTCCACCGGTCATGTTTTCAATGGGGCTCAGATCCACATCCTCGCCCAGCGTTGCGGCATCCAGAAAAACGGCTTTCATACTTTTCTCCTGACTCATCGACCCCACAGATTAAGGTAGACTGAGGAAAACGATCAATCTCCGGGAGGCTACCCATGGAACACGAATTCTGGCACGAACGCTGGGCAAAAGACCAAATCGGCTTCCACGAAGGCACGGTTAATCAGTACCTGCATGACCACTGGCCCGAACTGGCAGGCAACGGCACCGACGCCGTGTTCGTTCCCCTGTGCGGCAAAGCCCATGACATGTGGTGGCTGCACGATCGCGGGCATCCGATTATCGGTGTGGAGTTAAGCGAGGTTGCCTGCAAGGACTTTTTCGAGGAAGCGCAGGAGAAAGCCAGCGTTCACCCGGGCGAACCCTTTACCACCTTCCGCCATGACGATCTTCAAATCTGGTGTGGGGATTATTTCCAGCTGGTGCCGGACGACCTCAAACACATTCGCCTGGTGTACGACCGGGCTGCCCTGATCGCCCTGCCCCCGGAAATGCGCAAGAGCTATGTCAATCATCTCACCGCTATTATTCCGGACGACACCAGAATCCTGCTGATCACGCTGGATTACGACAGTTCGGAAATGCAGGGCCCTCCGTTCAACGTTACCGACGACGAAGTGTTCAGGCTCTACGGTGAGGATTATGAGATCAATCAGGTGCTGAAACGGGACATGGCCCGTGACAACCCGTTTGCCAAACGCCGGGGCCTGAGAAACGGCGCCACAGAGAGTGTTTTTACCCTCGTCAAGAAATAACCTTAGATCATGGGCGGTAAGTCCCTGGTGTCCCGTCTGGCTTACCGCCCGAAACATAATTTAATGAACCTAATTTGACTGCTCACTGTCCAACCCCCGAACTCTGAACTAAGCTCAGATTAAGCAGGCCGGAAACCTCCGGATAACGTATACCTGCTTAACACCATCCCATTCATTCCTTAACCAGACACACCGCCGGGACAGGCGGCGAAACAGCAACGGGGACATTGCGTGAATTTATAACAGGCAAGAGTAAGCGAGGGGCCATCTATGAGCATTCTGCAGCACTTCAAAGACCGGTATGAACAGACTCAGGAGGAGGAATACTCCCTTGAGGAATACCTGGAGATCTGCAAAAAGGACCCAACGGCATACGCCACCGCCGCGGAGCGGATGTTGATTGCCATCGGCGAACCAGAACTGATCGATACCTCCCGTGACCCCCGCCTGTCACGCATCTTCTCGAACAAAGTCATCAAGCGTTACCCCGAATTTGACGAGTTTTACGGCATGGAAGATGCCGTCGAAAACATCGTTTCGTTCTTCCGCCACGCAGCCCAGGGTCTGGAGGAGAAGAAGCAGATTCTCTACCTGCTCGGCCCCGTTGGCGGCGGTAAGTCTTCCCTGGCCGAGAAACTCAAGGCCTTGATGCAGAAGGTCCCCTTCTACGCCATCAAAGGCTCTCCGGTAAACGAAAGCCCGCTAGGCCTGTTCGACCCGGCCGAGGATGGCCCGATTCTGGAAGAGGAATACGGCATTCCCGGCCGCTACCTGAAAAACATCATGTCACCCTGGGCAGTCAAACGCCTGCATGAGTTTGGCGGCGACATCAGCCAGTTCCGGGTGGTTAAACGTTACCCCTCGGTGCTGGACCAGATCGGTGTATCCAAGACCGAGCCGGGCGACGACAACAACCAGGACATCTCGGCCCTGGTGGGCAAGGTCAACATCCGCATGCTGGAAGACTATTCCCAGGATGATCCGGATGCCTACAGCTTCAGCGGCGGCCTGTGCAAAGCCAACCAGGGGCTGATGGAGTTTGTGGAAATGTTCAAGGCACCGATCAAGGTGCTGCATCCGCTACTGACGGCCACCCAGGAAGGCAACTACAACACCACCGAGGGCATGGGCTCGGTGCCCTTCGACGGCGTGATCCTGGCCCACTCCAATGAATCCGAGTGGCAGACGTTCCGCAACAACAAGCACAACGAAGCCTTCCTGGACCGGGTGTACATCGTCAAGGTGCCCTACTGTGTGCGGGTCACTGAGGAGATTGAAATCTATCGCAAGCTGCTGAAGCACAGCTCACTGTCCGGAGCGCCCTGCGCACCCGACACTCTTGATATGCTGGCCCAGTTCTCGGTGCTGTCGCGGATCAAGGAGCCGGAAAATTCCAGCATCTTCTCCAAAATGAAGGTATACGACGGCCAGAGCATCAAGGACACCGACCCCAAGGCCAAGTCCATCCAGGAGTACCGGGATGCTGCCGGGGTGATGGAAGGCATGGACGGTCTGTCTACCCGCTTTGCCTTCAAGATCCTGTCAAAGGTATTCAATTTCGACACCACCGAGATTGCCGCCAACCCTGTGCACCTGCTCTATGTGCTGGAAAAGCAGATCGAACAGGAACAGTTCCAGCCGGAGTTGCAGGAAAAATACCTGCGCTTCATAAAGGAATACCTGGCGCCCCACTACGTCCAGTTTATTGGCAAGGAAATCCAGACGGCTTATCTGGAAAGCTACAGCGAGTACGGCCAGAACCTGTTCGACCGCTATGTCACCTATGCCGATTTCTGGATTCAGGATCAAGAGTTCCGGGACCCGGAAACCGGCGAGATTCTGGACCGTTCCTCCATCAACGATGAGCTGGAGAAAATCGAAAAACCGGCGGGCATATCCAACCCGAAGGACTTCCGCAACGAAGTGGTCAACTTTGTGCTGCGGGCCCGGGCCAACAACGGCGGCAAGAATCCGTCCTGGCTCAGCTACGAGAAGCTGCGCAGCGTGATCGAGAAGAAGATGTTCTCGAACACCGAAGACCTGTTGCCGGTGATTTCCTTCAATCCGAAGGCCAGCCAGGAAGACCAGAAGAAGCACAAGCAGTTTGTGGAACGCATGGTTGACCGTGGGTACACCGAGAAACAGGTTCGCTTGCTCGCCGAGTGGTACCTGCGCGTCCGGAAATCCCATTAACGGCCAGCGGGAGCAGTACCATGGGTATGACCCACATTGTTGACCGGCGCCTGAACGGCAAGAACAAGAGCGCAGTGAACCGGGAACGGTTCCTGCGCCGTTACCGCCACCACATCAAGAAGGCGGTGTCGGATGCCGTGCAGAAGCGCTCCATCACCGATATCGAACGGGGCGAGAAAGTAAGCATCCCCGCCCGGGATATTGACGAGCCCATATTCCACCACGGCCACGGTGGCCGGCGCGAGGTGGTGCACCCCGGCAATCAGGAATGGGTGGCCGGGGACACCATCCCCAAACCCGAGAGCGGCGGTGGCCAGGGCCAGGGGCAAGGCCAGGCCAGCCCGGACGGAGAAGGCATGGATGAGTTCGCCTTCCAGATTACCCAGGAAGAGTTTCTCGACTTCCTGTTCGACGATCTGGAGCTGCCCAATCTGGCCCGGAAAAAACTCAAGGACACCGAAGCCTTCAGTTATGTACGCTCGGGCTTCACCACCCAGGGCGTGCCCGCCAAGCTGGATGTGGTGCGTTCCCTTCGGGGCGCCCACGCCCGGCGTCTGGGCCTGGGCGGCGCGCGCAAGAAAAAGATCCGGGACCTGGAAAAACAGCTCGAGGCGCTGAAAAGCGCACCGAATGATCTCGATCCGGCCTTCAGCCATGAAGACCAGATCAAGGTGCTGGAAGAGGAAATCGCGCGGCTGAAAGCCAACGTCAAACGCATTCCTTTCATTGACGAGATCGACCTGCGCTACAGGCAACACCTGAAGCAGCCCAAACCCGCCACCAGTGCGGTGATGTTCTGCCTGATGGATGTATCCGGTTCCATGACCCAGATGCACAAGGACATCGCCAAACGCTTCTTTATCCTGCTGTATCTGTTCCTGAAGAAGAACTACAAGAAAATCGAAGTGGTGTTTATCCGCCACCACACCAGCGCCAAGGAAGTGGACGAAGAAGAGTTCTTCTACAGCCGGGAAACCGGGGGCACCATTGTCTCCAGTGCTCTGAAACTGATGCACCGGATTGTCGAAGCCCGATACTCGCCGGCGGAATGGAATATCTATGCCGCCCAGGCGTCCGACGGCGACAACTGGAACGATGACTCCCCCATCTGCGGCAAGCTGCTGTCTGAGCGGATTCTGCCGCTGGTGCAGTACTACTCCTACATCGAAATCACGCCCCAGGATCACCAGATGCTCTGGTACGAATACGAGAAAATCATGGAGCAGTTTCCCCAGAGCTTCGCCATGCAGCAGATTGCCGATCCTGGCGACATTTACCCGGTCTTCCGACAGTTGTTCGAGAGGAAAGCGGCATGAGCAGCCTGATTGATCGCCCGAACGCACCGGAGAGCGAACAACCCAAGGCAGGTAAGCCCATTTCCACCAGTTCGGAATGGACCTTCGAACTGATCCAGAAATACGATGAGGAAATTGCCAAATGCGCCGCCGAGTTTGGACTGGACACTTACCCGAACCAGATTGAAGTGATTACCGCCGAGCAGATGATGGATGCCTACAGCTCCGTCGGCATGCCAGTGGGCTATCATCACTGGTCCTTCGGCAAGCAGTTCCTGCAAACCTCCAAGGGCTATCAGCGGGGCCAGATGGGGCTGGCCTATGAGATTGTGATCAATTCCAATCCCTGTATCGCCTACCTGATGGAAGAGAACACCCTGCCCATGCAGGCCCTGGTGATTGCCCACGCCAGCTATGGCCACAACTCGTTCTTCAAGGGCAATTATCTGTTCCGCACCTGGACAGACGCCAGTGCCATCATCGATTACCTGGTGTTTGCCCGGCATTATGTGTCGGAGTGCGAGGAGCGACACGGCGTGGATGCCGTGGAAGAAATTCTCGACTCCTGCCACGCACTGATGAACTACGGCGTTGACCGCTACAAGCGCCCTGCCCCGATTTCAGCCGCCGAGGAGGCCCGCCGGCAGAAGGAGCGGGAAGAATACGAACAACGCCGCATCAACGATCTGTGGCGAACCATCCCCAAAGCAGAGGACGACGGGGACCCGATTCGCCGCAGGCCCCGATATCCGGAGGAGCCTCAGGAAAACCTGTTGTACTTCATCGAGAAAAACGCGCCTTTGCTGGAAACCTGGCAGCGGGAACTGGTGCGCATCGTGCGCAAGCTGGCCCAGTATTTCTATCCACAACGCCAGACCCAGGTAATGAACGAAGGCTGGGCCACGTTCTGGCACTACACGCTGTTGCACCGGTTGTACGACAAGGGGCTGGTGAACGATGGCTTCATGCTGGAATTTCTGCAAAGCCACTCCGCCGTGGTATACCAGCCACCCTTCAACAGCCCATGGTATTCCGGCCTGAACCCCTACACCCTGGGTTTCTCCATCTTCACCGATCTTCGACGCATCTGTGAAAACCCTACCAATGAGGACCGGGAATGGTTCCCGGACATCGCCGGTACAGACTGGCTGGAAACCCTGCATTTCGCCATGCACAACTTCAAGGACGAGAGCTTTATCCAGCAGTTCCTGTCACCGAAGGTGATGCGTGACCTGAAGCTGTTCGCCATCGAAAGCGACGATCGGGAAGACCACTACACCGTCACCGCCATTCACGATGAGCCCGGTTATCGCGCGCTGCGGGAAAAGCTGGCCCGCCAATACAACCTCAGTTACCGGGAGCCGAACATTCAGGTATGGAGTGTGGATATTCGCGGTGATCGTTCGCTAACCCTGCGCCACATCCCGGTAGACCGAGTGCCACTGGGCCAGGAAACCGACGAAGTGCTGCGGCACGTACACCGGCTATGGGGCTTTGATGTGCATCTGGAGAGCGTGGATGAAGGCACCCTGGTGGAAGAGCATCACTGCCCGCCGCGGGCCTTGGACGATGAGTGAGATGGAAAGCGCACGCTGGCCTGTAACCCTCCGAGGGGAGATCGGGCCAGGGTCAGCGTGCCGCCATACAGTTCAGCCAGCTCTTTGACGATCGCCAGGCCCAGACCGGAACCGGACCGGGTTTCATCCAGCCGGGTGCCCCGTGTCAGAGCCTGCTCGATATCGGTGTCAGACAGGCCAGGGCCGTCATCCTCCACCATCAGTGCCAGACCATCCGGCAAGCCTTCTACCCGAAACTTTACCTGACTCTCCGCCCAGTTGATGGCATTTTCCAGCAGGTTGCCCGCAATTTCCTGTAAATCCTGTTGTTCAAGCCGAACCGCGCCCGTATCGCCCAGGTCGCTTTCGAGGGTAACGCCACGGCGTTGCGCGAGAGTATTGAGTGCCGACAGCACCGGCGCCAGGGTTTCACCAAGATCCACACGCCCCAGGGCGGCCGGTCCGGCCGCTGAAGCCCTGGCCAGATGATGGCGCACGGCGTCATCGATGCGGCTCAGTTCGGTACGGAAAGCGGTTCTCTGCACCGACGGCAAACGATCACTCAGGGTGGTAAGCACAGATACCGGCGTTTTCAGGGCATGGGCCAGATTGCCCGCAGCCGTGCGCCCACGCTCAATCAGTATCTGATCCCGTTCAAGCACCTGATTCATGGCCTCGGAGAGCCGCGCAAGTTCTTCGGGCAGATCACTGGTCAGTGAACGGGTCTGGCCGGACTCCATGGCCCGGAGATCCCGCTCCAGACGCCGAAGCGGTGCCAGGCCCCAGCGGATCTGCAACCCGATCATCACCAGTAACAGCGTACCGAGCGTGGTCAGCGAAACCACCAGCAATCGGTTGAAGCGCGCAACCTGGGCATCCAGCTCCGCCTGGTCGGCCGCGACAGACACCGATAACCAGCCTTCGAAAGCCGGTAACTGGACATCCCGCTCCACTATCCGAAGTGTCTGGCCGCGCGGCCCCGGGGCCTGGGCCCAGTCCGGCCCCCGGCCACTGATCTGTGGCAGTCGCTGGTCCCACAATGACCGGGAGGTGATCACCCGCCCGCTGTTGTCGTTGACCTGCCAGTACCAGCCGGAATACACCCGCTCGAAGCGCGGTTCACCCAGTTGCGGGCCGGGGGTCAATTCACCGGTCTGAGGGTCAGACTCAATGCCGGCAATGACCACATTCAGGAACGATAACAGGCGCTCATCAAAGGACTGGCTCAGCGTCTGGCGAAAGTTCCAGGCCAATACGGTACCGGCCAGCGGCAACACCACCAGGACCAATACCAGGGCAGACACCAGCATCCGCAGCGCCACCGGCCAGCGGCGCAGACGTGTCAGCATCAGGATGGTTCTCCGTGACCGTTCATACGGTAGCCCTGGCCACGGATGGTCTCGATAGCCTGGGCGCCGAGTTTGCGCCGCAACCGGCTGACCTGGACATCGATAACATTGGAATCCGGCTCCTGGTCGCCGTCATAGACATGTTCGGACAACTCGGTGCGGGACACGATTCTGGGCGCTGCGTGGATCAGATGCGATAACAGCCGGAACTCCTGAGCCGTGAGTGAAACCGGCATACCTGCCCGGGTCACCTGCCCGGCGTGGGTATCCAGCGCAATGTCACCCACGGTAATCACCGGGTGGGCGTGGCCGTGGGACCGGCGCACCAGGGCCCGCAGGCGGAACAGGATTTCAGCCGTTTCAAAGGGCTTGGTGACATAGTCATCGGCACCGGCAGAGAACCCCGCGGCTTTATCGGACCAGCGCTCCCGGGCGGTCAGAATCAGCACCGGCAGATCAATACCCCGCTCCCGCCAACCGGCCAGCCACTGGGTGCCATTGCCATCCGGCAAGCCCAGGTCCAGTACCACCGCATCGTAACGTTCGGTGCTCACCAGAAAGTCGGCCGTGCGGCCTTCCCCGGCAACTTCCACCAGCAGTCCGGCATCCCGCAAGCTACCGGCCAGCCCTTGTGCCAGCGCGGCATCGTCCTCCACCAGAAGAATTTTCATCAGCGTTTCATGCCCTGGATATTCCTGCCCTCTATCTCCAGAACCTCTCCGGTCCGGGCATTGATCTCAAACTCCACCACCTGGCCTTCCGGGCCCAACAACTCGATCTCGTAGAGGATCTCACCATCGTCTTTCTCGATATCCACATCGATCACGTCTCCGCGCCAGTCGCGGGCAAGGCTGTCCAGGATTTCGCTCAGGGGTTTGATACGGCCGGCCTCAACCTCGTGGTGCAGGCGCCGCCAGTCGTCGTCATCATCGGCACAGGCCACCTGGGCAAACGGCAGCGCGCCCACCGCAAACAGAGTCAGCAACAACACCCGGAACACCCGGCGTGAAAACCGGTCTTCGGGTAGCAGCGATGAATGTAAACGAGGTCTGGTCATGGTGTTTATGGTGACAAAAGCCAGATGAACGAATCATGAATGAGCCTATCACGATGCTGAAAGCCCTGCCCCGTTAATCTGGGCTCAAGCTGGTAGCCAACCGGGCAGAACCGGCAGTTTTTCAAACACAGACAAGCTAGGAGAACACCATGAAAAAGACTCTGACCATCGCGCTGATCAGCGGCCTTGTCGCAGCCCCCGCAGCCTTCGCCAAAGGCAGCTTTGACGATGCGGACCGCATGCTTCAGGTTGGTAACAACTACGGTATCAGCCATTTCCAGAGCATCGAATTTGACGACGACCATGATAATGAAATCGAGCTCGAAGGCTGGATGGGCCAGGACTGGTTCGTGGAACTGGACCTGAACGGCAACGGCGACATCGACCGGGAGCAGCGCCGCAAAGCCAAAGGCGAGATCTACGGTGTGAGCGCGGACGATGTGCGCTCTTATCTGAAAGCCGCTCAGCAGCAGGGAATGGCCACTATTGAGGAACTAAAGGTCAACCGCAATGGCGATATTGAAGTGGAAGGCGATGATGAAAACGGTGCGGAACTGGAATTGAAGTTCCGGATCGGAAGCCTGGAGCCATTGAAGATCGAAAGGGACAAGTGAGCAGGAAGCCGCAACCCGGTCAGGCACAGTGCCTGACCGGGGGCAAGTTCAATCAGACGCTGACCGAGGGCAGCCCCGACAACGCCATAGCCAGCTCCTGCTCGCCGTACTCATGGTCGCTCAGTTCACCGGCAAAATACGAGGTATAGGCCGCCATATCGAAATGCCCGTGACCACAAAGGTTGAACAGGATCACCTCCTCCTTGCCCTCGCGCTTGCACCGCAACGCCTCGTCAATCGCACCCTTCACGGCATGATTGGCTTCAGGGGCCGGTACGATCCCTTCGTTGCGCGCAAACAGGACACCCGCCTCAAAGCACTCGCGCTGAGTGTAGGAAACAGCATCGAACAGTCCCAGCTCCTTGGCGTGCGACACCATCGGAGCCATGCCGTGATAGCGCAGGCCGCCAGCATGGAACCCCGGCGGTGTAAAACCTGAACCCAGGGTATGCATCTTGGTGAGTGGTGTCATTTGTGCCGTATCGCCGTAGTCATAGGCGTATTTACCCCGGGTCAACGTCGGACACGCTGAAGGTTCAACCGCGAGAATCCGGGACTTCTCCCCGCCTCTCAACGCATGGCCCATGAACGGGAACGCAATACCCGCGAAATTAGAGCCGCCACCGGTGCACCCAACGATCACGTCTGGCCAGCAATCGGCCATCTCCATCTGTTTCATGGACTCCAGGCCGATTACGGTCTGATGCAACAGGACATGGTTCAGCACGGAACCCAGAGCATATTTGGTGTGCGGATCCTGAACGGCCAGCTCCACCGCCTCGGAAATCGCAATACCGAGACTGCCGGTGTGGTCGGGGTTTTCCCCCAGCACCCGACGACCAAACTCCGTCATTTCTGATGGTGAAGCCACGCAGTTAGCCCCGTAGGTCTCCATCACCGCACGGCGATAGGGCTTCTGGTTGTAGGACACGCGAACCTGGAACACGGTCACATCAATGTCGAACAGGGAGCCTGCAAACGACAGCGAGGTCCCCCACTGACCAGCACCAGTTTCTGTCGTCAGACGCCGAATACCGGCCTCCCGGTTAAAAAAGGCCTGAGGAATCGCGGAATTGGGTTTATGACTGCCCGCAGGACTACCACCCTCGTACTTGTAGAAGATCTTGGCCGGGGTGCCCAGGGCTTTTTCCAGCCGATGCGCCCGAAACATGGGCGCCGGCCGCCACATCCGATAAACATCGCGAACGGGCTCCGGAATCTCCACTTCCCGTTCCGTAGTCATTTCCTGTTCAATCAGCGACGCAGGAAACAATGGCTCCAGATCCGTTGGACCGACCGGCTGCTTTGTTCCCGGGTGGAGGACGGCCGGCAGGGGTTCGGGGAAATCCGCCTGCAGGTTGTACCAATACCTGGGCATCTGTTCTTCGTCGAGCAAGAACTTGGTTTGCATGATGTTAAGACCCTGATGTTGTGCCAATGATTGGCTGAGCATAGCCATTCCAGACAGACATAAAAAGAGTGTAATGCGGCACCCCGGAAAGAACTGCGCGTTTACATGGGCAACCAGTTTTCCAGCATGTCCACCAGCCAGGGCACGAGCAGCGCCGTGGCGAATGCCGAAAGCGCCATGGCCAGGCCTGAAAACGCGCCCATCTGGGAACTGACCTGGAATGCCCGGGCGGTACCAATACCATGGGCCGCCACGCCCATGGCAATCCCTTTTGCGGTGTCATCTTTCACGCGCAACCATTCAAACAGTTTGGTGCCCAGCACCGCACCGGTAATTCCGGTCAACACCACCAGCACCGCCGTGAGCGACGGCAAACCACCAATCTTCTCGGAAATACCCATGGCCACCGGTGCCGTTGCCGATTTAGGCGCCAGCGACATCTGGATTTCCAGGGAACCCCCCAACAACCTTGCCAGGCCCACCGAACTGCCAGCAGCAATAACCACCCCGCTGATCAACGATATCGCGACCGGCAACCAGAGTTGACGGAGCCGTCGAAACTGCTGATACAGAGGAACCGCCAGTGCCACCGTTGCCGGCCCCAGCAGAAAATGCACGAACTGACCGCCCTCAAAGTAATCGCTGTATGAGGTGCCCGTTGCCAACAACAGGAGAATCAGCATCGCCACCGAAGTAACGACGGGATTGGCCAGCGGGTTGGAATGTGTTTTCAGATAGAGTCGGTAGGCCAGCCCGTAGGCCACCAGAGTAATGGTCAGCCCTAGCAGTGGCGACGCCGACAGGTAGACCCAGATGTCGCGCAAACCCGGTTCATTCATGCTGCCCACCTTGTTCTGAAACGGAACGGACAAACCAGCGCGTCGTCAGTTGCATAATCAACGCCGTGGCAACCATGGTGATCACCGTGCTCAGAAACAGAGCCAGGGTGATCGGCAGCCACTCATCCGCTATACGCCCGAAATGCGTCATCATCCCCACGCCCGCAGGCACGAATAGCAGAGACAGATGGCTCAGTAACGCGCTGGAGGCCTCGCTCAGGGAATCCGGGGCACTACCTCGGATCATCAAGGTAACGAACAGCATGACCATGCCAAGCACCGGCCCAGGAATCGGCAGCCCGAGAAGTCGTACCAGAATCTCGCCTGTCAGTTGATAAACCAGCAGTAACGTCACACCGTTCAGAAATTTCATGAATCAGGATTCCCCGCCTGCATGTGTCACGTTGCTTTTGGGAATCACCTTCCGGCCATACATTGCCAGCAGGAAGCCAATGGGGAACATAAGCACACCGTAAACGGCAGCGGGAATCGACATGGTGCTGGACTCCAGCAACGTGAGGGTGACCATCAAACCAATGGTGCCGTTCTTCACACCGAGCTCCACTGCCACCGCCAGGGATTCCCGCTGGGTCAGTCCGGCCACCCTGCCCGCCAGCAAGCCCAGGACGATACCGGCGACATTGAGGGCAATAGTGGAGGGGCCTGCCTGCTTCAGCAGATCCCACATCTGGTCCCGAACGCCATAGAGCAGCGCCACAATCAGCACCGCCAGCACGATGCCACCAAAGATGCTGACCAGGCTCTCAGCCTTGCGCGCAAGCTCCGGCTTGCGGGTTCGCACCAGCATGCCAATGGCCACCGGCAGCAGAACAATAACCACCAGCATGGCAATGGTCTTGCCCACCGGCAGCGAGATGTTCTCTTCCGTGCCCATGAAATGCTGCAGCGCCATGTTGGTAAACAGTGGCAGGGTAAGAATGGTGATCAGGCTGGCGGAGACCGTCAGCACGATGGAAAGCGCAATATTACCCCGGGCCAGAAGCACAAACAGGTTGGACGTGGTACCTCCGGGGCAAGCCGCGATGATCACCAGACCAACGGCAATGGCCGGCGCCACACCGAACAGATAAGCCAGCCCGAACGCCACCATCGGCATCAGGAGAATCTGGGCGAAGGTGCCCACAATCATGCCCTTCGGATACACCGCCACCTGGCGAAAATCCCTCAGGGTAAGCGTCATACCGATACCGATCATGATAATGAACAATGCGATCGGCAAACCTGCCGAGATCAGCGGGCTGGATTCCACAAAGCCTCCGAATATTCTTGTTGTTAGTTCCTATGGCCTTAGAAATTAGCACACGAACCTTCTGACCGGGAGCCCGGCTTCGCGACATTATGTAACCGTGAAACCCTGCAAAAAGATGGGAGCCCAATCCCGGTTTTGATCGTGTGAACCTACCGATATCAGTATACTTGCAGGAAACAACCAAAACACAAATGACTGGCGGAGAATGACAAGGAATGAAACGTCTCGGAACCCTGGACGCCTCCTGGCTGGCGGTTGAATCTGAAGACACCCCGATGCATGTGGGTACGCTTCAGATTTTCTCACTGCCGGAAGGCGCACCAGAAACCTTCCTGCGTGACATGGTCACTCGAATGAAAGAAGCCGGCGATGTGGCACCACCCTGGGGATACAAACTGGCATGGTCTGGTTTCCTCGGGCGTGTGATCGCCCCGGCCTGGAAAGTCGATAAGGATATCGATCTGGATTATCACGTCCGGCACTCAGCCCTGCCCCGCCCCGGCGGGGAACGCGAACTGGGTATTCTGGTATCCCGACTGCACTCTAACCCCCTGGATTTTTCCCGCCCTCTTTGGGAATGCCACGTTATTGAAGGCCTGGAGAACAACCGTTTCGCCCTTTACACCAAAATGCACCACTCGATGATTGACGGCATCAGTGGCGTGCGGCTAATGCAAAGGGTGCTCACCACCGATCCCGAACGCTGCAATATGCCACCGCCCTGGACGGTACGCCCACACCAACGCCGTGGCGCAAAAACCGACAAAGAGGCCAGCGTGCCCGCTGCGGTTTCCCAGGCCATGGACGCCCTGAAACTCCAGGCAGACATGGCCCCCAGGCTATGGCAGGCCGGCAATCGCCTGGTGCATTCGGTTCGACACCCGGAAGACGGACTGACCGCGCCCTTCACAGGCCCGGTTTCGGTGCTCAATCACCGGGTTACCGCGCAGCGACGTTTCGCCACCCAGCATTATCAACTGGACCGACTGAAAAACCTGGCCCATGCTTCCGGCGGCTCCTTGAACGACATCGTGCTTTACCTGTGTGGCACAGCATTGCGTCGCTTTCTGGCCGAGCAGAACAATCTGCCCGACAACCCGCTGACGGCTGGTATACCGGTGAATATCCGGCCGGCAGACGACGAGGGTACGGGCACCCAGATCAGTTTCATGATTGCCTCGCTGGCCACCGACGAAGCTGACCCGTTGAACCGCCTGCAACAGATCAAAACCTCGACCCGACGGGCCAAGGAGCACCTGCAGAAACTTCCCAAAAGTGCCCTGACCCAGTACACCATGCTGCTGATGTCACCCTACATTCTGCAGTTGATGTCGGGTCTCGGGGGGCGGATGCGACCAGTCTTCAACGTGACTATCTCCAACGTGCCCGGCCCGGAAGACACGCTGTATTATGAAGGTGCCCGGCTTGAGGCCATGTATCCGGTATCGCTGATTGCTCACGGCGGCGCACTGAACATCACCTGCCTGAGCTATGCCGGATCGCTGAATTTCGGTTTTACCGGCTGCCGGGATACGCTGCCGAGCATGCAGAAACTGGCGGTTTATACCGGTGAGGCTCTGGATGAGCTGGAATCGCTGATACTGCCGCCGAAGAAGAAGCGCGCCCGAACCCGCAAGTAACCCAGGACGGGGTCAGTCGCTTTGCCAGTGACCAGCCCCGACAAAAATCATCTGCAGGAATCGGGTGGTGCGTTTTCGCACCTGGCCGATCTGATAATCGTCGTCTTCGGAAATGCTGAGCAGATCGGTCAGACTGAAGGCGACGGTGCGCACCACCAGATCACAGGTCATATCCAGATCGGCATCGCTCAGGTGCTCCATGAGCCGGAGCCGGCGTAAGTCATTGGCCAGTTCGCTGGCAAAAAACCGCATCTCGCTGCGAATCCCTTCCTGAACGGCCCGGCTCTCGCCTGCCAGCCCCTGCGCCATAAACAGAAAAAAACTGCGGTTGGCCTGGGCATGGGCCACAAAGATACCCACCGATTCCTCAATCAGCTTGTCGGCCTGCAACACGTTGGCCCTGGCCTCCCTCATCATCCGCCTGAGGACCAGCCCGAGCTCGTCCACCAGCTGCAAACCCAGGTCGTCCATGCTGCGAAAGTGACGGTAGAACGACGTTGGCACCACGCCGGCCTGCCGGGTCACTTCCCGAATACCCAGGCTGGCAAAGTGTCGCCCCTTGCCCACCAGAGTCAGCGCTGCGTTCATCAGCTTCTCTCGGGTTTCGCCGGGCCTGCGTTTCGGTCTGTCTGCCATAGTCTTCCTATCACGATAGTTGCGGTAACAAGTGTACACATCTGACGGCAGAAAAGTCCGCAAAACTTGTCATTTCGAGCCAACGAAGCGCCCCCTGATTGTTACGGCAACCCTCACTGTGTACAGTCGTACACATAAGTGAACAAGTGTACACATCGTTACCAACGATCAGGTACAAACCTTGGAGAAAACCTATGTTGGCAAAAATGAACCAGACCCGCGCCATGCACTGGCTTGCCCGACAGCTACTGAATCGAAGCAACCCTGCCAGTTATTTTGATCCACTGGCGGAGGCCATCAATCCCATGTGGATACAAGCGTACACACCTGCACGGGTAGAGCGCATTCTGGTCGAGACTCACGACACCAAGACTTTTGTGCTCCGGCCTGCCAGCCGATGGAGTGGCTTTCATGCCGGCCAGCACGTGAACATCTGTGTAGATATTGATGGTGTGCGACGCCAGCGCACCTTCAGTCTGTCCAGCTCCCCCCTGCTCTGGCAGAACGACGGCGTGGTCACACTGACCATCAAACGCCTGCCAGGAGGGCTGGTGACCAACTGGCTGCATGATCAGTTGGAAGAAGGCGCGGTACTGGGCCTGACCGAAGCCTTTGGCGACTTTCTGATGCCAGCCATGCCCAAACCGGTGCTGTTTATTGCCGGGGGCAGCGGCATTACGCCGATTCTAAGCCTGATGGAGACCATGGCGACAGAGCACTTCCGGGCACCGGTCACGCTGCTCTACTTTGTTCGCACTCAGGAGGACGTGATCGCCAGTGAAAAACTGGAAGCACTGGCGGCAAGATACTCGGCACTCTCGGTCCGTATTATATGCACCCACGAAACCGACGAGCCGCGCTACCTCAACGACGCCGACCTGGATTCCGTACCCGGTCTGAAGGCCCGCGAGGTTTATCTGTGCGGACCGGGCGGGCTGATGGATCTCACCAATGACCTGCTTTACCAGCGCGGTCTCGGCGAAGAACAGATTCACTGTACGTTTTTCGCCCCTCCGGTTTCCTCCCCCCTCGGTGATGAAACACTCGGCGGCGAGGTGAGTTTTGCCCGCGCCGACCTCAATGTGGATTCCTCCGGCGATGCCACACTGCTGGAGATCGCAGAAGCCGCGGGCCTCAAACCTCAATACGGCTGCCGAATGGGCATCTGCCACCAATGCAGTTGCCGAAAAACCAGCGGCACCGTGATTAACCGGCTGACGGGTAAAGCCTCCGGTCCCGGAGAGGAAAGCGTTCAACTCTGCATTTCCGTACCCCGTGGCCCGGTGACTCTGGAAGCCTGACACACAGAATTCGAGCGTGGCCTCATACAGCCGCAAGGAGACCTTATGATCAAACTTGA
>NZ_DIHV01000045.1:774-8362 GCF_002420325.1 Marinobacter sp. UBA5687 | reverse complement strand
GTATTGGCCGATCTTGGCGAGCGGGATGCCCGCTACATTCGCAAGATCGTTCGCCTGCACCGCGCCCTTGAAGTCGGCGGCCGGGTGATGATGCCCTTCGGCTTTATTCCGCCGGTGTTTGTGGCGGCAACGGCCACCCTCGGCGTGGCCAAGATTCTGGAGAATATGGAAATTGGCCATAACGTGATGCATGGCCAGTACGACTGGATGAACGATCCCACCCTCAACTCGCAGACCTACGAGTGGGATACGGTATGCACCAGTGAGTCCTGGCGCCGGACTCACAATTACGAGCACCACACCTACACCAACATCATCGGCAAAGACCGGGACTACGGTTATGCGGTGCTACGCCTGAGCGACGAAGAGCCCTGGAAACCCTGGCACACGTTGCAGTTCATCAACTACATCTTGCTGAGCGTGTTCTTTCAGTGGGGTGTAGGTTTACATGAACTGGAAACCGAGAAGCTACGTCGCCGGGAGATTTCCTGGCGCGAGAAAGTGCCGTTCCTGAAAGACTTTTTCCGTAAAGGCGGCCGCCAGGCATTCAAGGATTATGTCTTCTTTCCATTGCTGACTCTACCAGTGGCCCCTATCGTGCTGGCCGGCAACGTCGGGGCTAACCTGATCCGGAACCTCTGGGCCTCAACGGTGATTTTCTGCGGTCACTTCACTCAGGATGCAGAAACCTTTACAGAGCGGGAATGCGAAGGTGAGAGCAAGGGCCACTGGTATCTGCGCCAGCTTACCGGCTCTTCCAACTTCACGGGTGGCCGCTGGCTGCACATTCTGAGTGGACACCTGAGCTACCAGATCGAGCATCACGTGTTTCCAGATCTGCCAGCACACCGGTATCCTGAGGTTTCCGAGCGGGTGCAGGAAATCTGTCGCAAACACGGCATTCACTACAACACCGGCTCATTTATGAGCCAGTATAAAACTGTGCTGCAGAGAGTCCTGCGATATTCACTGCCGGAACGGAGGTCCGCGAACCCCGTAAACGTATAACTCTGGATACTCGATTGAAGCCTGGGAGGTCTGACGCACTGCAAATACAGCAGTGCGTCAGTTCAGCAATCAAGCAATCTGGAGCAGTCGCAACAGCTGTGGTCGGTGGTGGTCCTGAATCACGTCGGCGAGCGTGTATCGATCAAGCACCTCAAGGAAGGCTTTCAGGGCTTCACCAAACATGGATTTAAGTCCGCATACCGGAGTGATCTTGCAGGCATTTTTGGAGGAAAAACATTCCACGATGCTGAGGTCCTGCTCGGTTTCGCGCACCAGGATTCCGATATTGATATCCTGCGGCGCCATATGCAGCCTCATCCCGCCCTTCTTGCCACGGATAGTCTCGATGTACCCTTTCTTGTTCAGTTGGTGAACCACTTTCATCAGATGATTCTTGGAGATGTCGTAGCTGTCGGCAATTTCCTGAATGGTCGCCAGACGATCACCCTCTGCAGCCAGATAGATCAGCACTCTGAGTGAGTAATCGGTATAACGGGTGATGTGCATTCATGACTCCAAAATGACAGAAAAACATCAGTAGGATGGCCGGCTCAGCATATAGCCGGCAACACCCAGTAAAAACAGCCCCGAGACAGCCAGTACCAGAACCGGCGATCCAAGCCAGACCAGCATGCTCCAACTCAGCCCCATCATGGCAAAGGCCAGCAACTTGGCTTTGCGTGGAATGGCACGCCGGGCGCGCCATTCTTCAATCGCCGGGCCGAACGTCGGGTGGTCTTCCAACCACCGGGCAAAGGCCGGGGAGCTCTTGCTGGCGAAAAAGGCCGCGAGAATAACAAAAGGGGTTGTTGGCAAAAGCGGCAAAACCACACCCGCTGCCGCCAACCCCACACTCATATACGCAAGAATCCGGAAACCGGTTTTACCTGGCTGTGCGCCCATGGCGTGGGCCTCTTGACCGTTCATAACTGCATCTATTCTACCGTGATTCAGTGCACAGGTCTTCCCAGTTTACTGAGGAACGCCAAGCGGGCGACATACGCGATTTTCACCCCGACTGCGAAGATTAACGTTCCCATGTGGGCGAGTATCTGAACCGCGATTGGCAATCTGGCCGCTAGAGGATATGCCAAAGCAACGGTTAACAGTAATCCGAGCACACTGACCAGAACACCCGCATTAGCGCGAGCGAGCCATTTCTCGTAGAACCACATAGCGATCTCCCAGGCTTTCGATGAGTTTTAAACTGGCAACACCATTGCGATTGGTGTCGCTCCACTTTTTAACATATATTTTATTTAAATGTTATAGAGGAAGACCGATGGCTTTGCAAGGTCGCGGGAGATACTCCCCGAGGGGTATCGGAATCCGCCGCGCGCTTTGCCATACTTGGCCTAAACTCATGGTGATATTGCAACAGGACCTGGCTTCAATGCCCCAGACCCGACTGACAGACCGCTTTGGCCGCACAGTAAATTACGTTCGCCTGTCGGTGACTGACCGCTGTGATTTCCGCTGCGTGTATTGCATGGCAGAGGACATGACCTTTCTGCCGCGCCAACAGGTATTGACTCTTGAAGAGATCGCCCGGCTGGCACGGAACTTTGTTGCTCTGGGGACGGAGAAGATCCGGCTGACCGGCGGAGAGCCTCTGGTGCGCCGCGATATCCTCGAGCTGGTACGCGAAGTCGGCACTTATGGCCTCCGTGACTTCGCCATGACCACCAACGGCAGTCAGTTGCCCACCATGGCGGAATCATTGCGCAAGGCCGGTTTGCAGCGTCTCAATATCAGTCTGGATTCTCTGGACGCTGACAAATTCCGCGCCATTACCCGCACCGGTAATCTCAGCCAGGTTCTGGATGGCATTGATGCTGCCCGGGACGCAGGTTTCCGTGGTATCAAGTTGAATACGGTGGTGATGAAAGGCCGCAACGACGAGGAGATTCCGGGGCTGATTGAGTTTGCCCGTCAAAAGCAGGTGGACATCAGCTTTATTGAGGAGATGCCGCTGGGGCAGATTTCGGAGCATGACCGCGGTTTGGCACTGTGCACCAGTGAGGAGGTGCGCGACATTATCCGCAGGCACCATGAGCTGATTCCGGCTACGGAGGATTCCGGTGGCCCCGCGCGTTATTTCCGGATGCCGGACAGCGAGGTTCGTGTCGGGTTCATTTCGCCGCATTCCCACAATTTCTGTTCGACCTGCAATCGGGTTCGGGTGACGGTGGAGGGGCGTCTGCTGCTGTGCCTGGGCAATGAGCATTCAGTGGATCTTCGCCGTGTGTTGCGGGGGCATCCGGTGACGGATGACAAGCTGCAGGAGGCTATCATCAAGGCCATGGATCTGAAGCCGGAGCGGCATCATTTTTCCAGCAATGGGGATGTGCAGATTCTTCGGTTTATGAATATGACTGGCGGCTGACCTTTTCTGCAAACTGATAAACGTAGCCTGCTGACTCTGGCGTTTGATCAGGTGCGGGTAGCCTTTCCAAAAAACGCTCCTTACGGCACCCCTTCGGGGTCCGGCCCACAATCACAGATTGTGGTCGCTCAGCTTTCGCATGAAGCTTCGCTTCATAAGCGCTCGGCTGAGCCCCTGTGGCGCTTCTGCTCAGCCATCCTTGGCTCCGCAAATTTTTGGAAGCCACCCCATCACCCGCGCTTTCATACCTTGGTGGCAAAGTCTTTAAAAACGATGACTTATCCCTTCCTGTTCGATCCTGAACTGTAATTCCTAATTTCAGTGGTCCATATTGTGATCGCTGTGAGCTTCGTCCATATTGTTGTGATCTACGGCCATTCCTTCTTCTTTGGCCATGTCCATATCGTGTCCATCGTGCATACCTTCCATGCCAGCCATATCGTGCATAGTCATACCATTATTCAGATGCTCCAGCGTGACGTCGGCAAACGCCAGTACGTTGCCGCCATGCTCGGCCGCGAAGTCTGTGGCGTCGGTTTTGTTGGCGAACGAGGCCAGGGTTGGGCCCATGGCGCCGTTGAGGTTTGAGCCGACCACGTAGAAGGCCTCGCGGGCGTCGATCAGGTGGGTGTCATCCGGGCTGTCCCAGTGGGTTTCGGCCATGTTGTGGACGTAGAGGGTGTGATCCCGGTTTTCGTTTTCCGGCTGCAGGAACCAGGCGAACATGTCTTTGGTGGAGCAGAATTTCCGGATGTTCTGCTCTCGCTCGGTAAAGGCCTGGCCTTTGGGTCCGGGAAAGCCAGTGATAGCCATGCCGCAGACGTGGCACTCGTCGCCGGATTCAAAGTGTACGGGGTCAGGCTTTTCGACGATTTCGGGTTCACTGCCAGAGCAGCCGGCCAGGAGAGTGGCGGTGAAAGCGGCGATAAGCCATTTGGTTGCTGGGTTTGCCATGTTTGTTTGTCTCCGGTCAGGATCAGATTCGGCGGTTTTTGAACAGTAACAGTGCGCCGGCCAGGGGTATGGCACACCACAGGATCAGGCCTAGCCACAGGCCTGCAGCGCCGATAGGCAGGTCTGCCCCCAGGCTGAGTACGCCACTGAGTTGGCCGCTGTCGCCGAAGGCGACGATGTTCAGCAGGCGGTAGATGTCTGTGGGGTTGAGCATCAGCAGCCAGGGCAGTAGTTCGGGATTCAGTTTGCCTTCGCTGGCTACCAGGGTGCCCAGTAGTACCAGGTCGAAGATCAGTACGAAGAAAAACCAGATGGCCAGGGCCAGCCCGGCAGCAACCGGTTTCTCGCTCACCCGTACGCTCACCAGGTAGGCCAGTGCGATAAAGCCCCAGCCCAGCAAAACGGTGGAACCCACAAAGCGCCCCATGGCCACAGCCAGGGCGGCAATGGCGACATCTTCTACCAACACGGCAATGGCAATACCAGCCACACCGAAGCCGATGATGGTGGCCAGCGCCAGGGTCAGGCCGTGGCCGAGGAATTTACCCAGCAGCAACTGGTTTTTACTGAGGGGGTAGGTCATCAGCAGCAACAGGGTGCCGCCCTCTTCTTCCCCCACGATAGCGTCGTATGCCAACAGCAACGCTATGAGCGGAATCAGGAAGATGCCCAGGCTGGCCAGGCTGGCAATGGTCGCAGGTGTGGAGGCGTAGCCCACCTGCCCGGAAGCGGCGGCGCCGAACCAGGCAATGCCCAGGGCCAAAGTGGCGAACACCAGGGAAATGGCAACCAGCCAGCGGTTTCGGAAGCTGTCGCTGAGCTCCTTGCGGGCGATGGTCCAGATGGCGTTCATTGGCTTCCTCCCCGGTGAGCCAGGCCACCCGAGCCAATAAAGTGTACGTAGATGTCTTCCAGGCTGGGCTGATGGATGCCCAGGTCTGCCACTTCGCCGGAGGCCATCAGGGTCTTGATCAGATCCATTTTTTCCTGGGGTCTCACGTCTACCTGCAATCGTCCGTTTTCACTTTTCATCATCAATCCGGCGCGCTGCTCGGCCCGGTCAATGGCTTTTTCCATCGCCGACAGGCTCGTGGCAGGCTGCAGAGTCAGGGTGACCGGCATGTTCGCCTGTCGCCGCAGCGACGGCAGGTCTCCAGATGCTTTCAGGGCGCCTTCGGTCAGAATCGCGGCCCGATCAATGTATGGCTCGACACCTGGCAGTACATGGGAACAGAGCACAATGCCCGCCCCCTCATCCCGAAGCTGGCGCAACAGGCGGTATAGGTCCGCCGTTGCAACCGGGTCCAGGCCGACGGTGGGTTCATCCAGCATCAACAGCCTGGGCTTTCCGAGCAGGGCCTGAGCCAGGCCAAGACGCTGGCGCATGCCTTTGGAATAGGTTTTGGTGCGGGCGTCCATGGCGTCTCCCAGGCCCACTTGCTCCAACAGTTCAGGCACCTGCTTCAGCGGTGCGCCTTTGAGGCGGGCAAAGTGGCTGAGAATCTCCCGGCCGGTCAGCTGCGGGTAGAACATCACGTTCTCCGGCAGGTAGCCGATGTGCTGGGTTACCTGGGGATCGCCAGCCGAGCCTTCCAGCACGGAAACCTTGCCCTCGGTGGGCTGCATCAGGCCCAGGATAAGCTTGATCGAGGTGGTTTTACCCGCGCCGTTGTGGCCGAACAGGCCCAGAATTTCCCCCGGCTCCAGCCGAAGATCTACCCCGTGCAGCACCGTGGCCTTGTCGTAACGGTGACTGACGTTCTCCAGTCGAAAACAGTTCATCGGATCTCCGATTGCAGGTGGTCGGGAATTCGCATCAAAGGATGGGGGTCACTCACCCCGGCAGACTTCACTACGGGGAAGGCATCCTGGACCCAACGCAGGGTATCCACCGCCGGGCTGAACATCAGTACTTTGGCCTCCGGATACTTCCACAGCAGCCGATCCACGTTGTCGTTCGGTTCATAAGGCACATCGCCGAGGCCGTCCTGATTTCGATCCCAGCCCAGGTAGTCACTCCAGTAGTTGCCTTTGCCATCCTCGGCCCAGAACTGGGTGCGAGTGGCCACGTACTTCACTTGGCGCTGGTTTTCCACAAAGGCGTTGTTGAACACCTGGTTTTCCTCGGAACCCGCAGTGAGATGAATACCGATATTGCTGTGGCCGAAATAATTGCCTTCGAAGGTGTTGTACAGCGAATTGTAGATAAACACCGCTTTACCCTCGGCACCGGAAATGACCACTCCGGCACTCTGGCCCTGGGACACTCCGGTGACCACGTTATTGCGCAACTCGGAGTTGGTGATGAAGTTCATCAGAATGCCGTAGTTCTCGTCATTCTCGGAACGGTTATTGAATACCTTCAGGTACTTGCTCTGCATCAACGCATACCCGGTACGCGTACCCCGCGTGACGTTGTTTTCCAACAGGTTATGCATCGAATACATGTAATGAATGCCGTACCGGAGGTCACTCATCACATTGCCGCGAATGGTATTTCGGTTCGCGGTCTCGATATAAATGGCATCCCGGGTCTCACTGATATCGTTACCTTCAATCAGCGCACCCGTGGTGTTGAACAGGTGAATGCCATTGCCACGATCCTGGGACCGCAAGCTGGTATCACCGCGAATGTGATTCTCCCGCACGGTCACATCCGGTGTTGCATCCAGCCACACGCCGAATGCCGGGCCCTGAAGACGGTTGTTTTCCACCACCGAACCCTGCGCTTCGCGGGCCACGAAAATTCCCGCATCCAGTTCGTTCAGGTCTTTGCCCCAATTGCGAACCTGGCAACCGGAAAAGGTGATCGCCTCTGCCAGAATCTCAACCGCATTGCCATGCCCGCCACCGTCAATCACCGTTTCCGGAGCGCAGGACACAGATACCCCGGGCACCCTGATAGCCAGTGGAGACAGAGTTTCCGGAGGAAGTTGAAACGACGAGCCCGGGGCCAGGTTATCCAGCTCTTGCTGCAGGTCCGCGTTGGCGGAGAGCGCAAACAGAGCGACTGACAGGGCCACTCCATAACGCAATAGTTGATACATCAATAGATCTCAGGATAGTGATAAGCAACCAGGGGCCCCGAAAACGGGACCCCAAGTCAGGCAACTCTCTATCAGGCCTTTTCGACGAGCATCCGCCCGCCCATCTCCATGTGGAGAGCATGACAGAACCAGTTGCAGTAGTACCAGTAAACCCCTGGCTTACCTGCCATAAAGGTCACGGAAGCGGTCTGCT
>NZ_DIHV01000045.1:0-692 GCF_002420325.1 Marinobacter sp. UBA5687 | reverse complement strand
TCCTTCACCTTGAACTCGGTCATACCGTACTGAGGCGCAACGGAGGTCATGTAAACACGTACCTTGTTGCCATCACGGATGACCTTGTTGTCGGATTCCAGAGTCACACCGTCCTTCTCCGCCTGGGCACGACAGCTGGCGAAGTAGGGGTCGTTGCGCTCGTAGATCTTCTTGGTCTTGATCTGATCACGACGTACCAGGATACAGTCGTGCGGCTCGGCATAGGTCGGGCCATCGTGAACCAGTTTCATTTCCTCACCGGAAATATCGATCAGCTGATCGTTCTCCGGATGGAGCGGGCCAACCGGCAGGAAGCGGTCTTTCGAGAACTTGGACAGAACAACCAGCCATTTGCCATCAGCATCGCGGGATTCAGTCAGCGATGCGTGGTTGTGGCCCGGCTGATACTGCACGTCCAGCTTCTGACGGATGTAATTTACCTTGTCACCGTTGTAGTGCTTGATGGCATCGGCAATATTCCACTTGCACACCTGGCTGTCGATAAACAGCGTGGTGTAGGCATTGCCACGGCCGTCGAAGGTAGTGTGCAGGGGTCCGAGACCCAGCTCCGGCTCGGCCACGATGGTGTCGCGCAGTTCGATCTTGTCTTCGAACAGATCGTCCAGTTTATCAATGGCAATCACGGATACCGTTGGTGACAGCTTGCCGTTGGCAATGAAGTACTTGCCATC